>NZ_JAMYQN010000008.1:0-275876 GCF_040320905.1 Mesorhizobium sp. M0590 | reverse complement strand
CTCCGCTAAACACGGGGGCTGCGCGGCGGACACGCCGACGTCACCGCAATGCCACGCCATTTTGCAGAACTTGACGCACACAACTTACCAATGTCAGCTTCATGATTCATAGGCACAGTCTTGGGAGTCAGATGCGATGGCGGAGCGTCTCAATGATCACCGCCATCGCAGGCGAGAGCTGTCGCCTGCTCGGGTAGTAGAGGTGATAGCCCGCAAATGGCGGACTCCAGTCGTCAAGCACGAGCCTAAGGTATCCCTTGGCGATGTGGTGGCTGACGAGGTTTTCCGGGACATAGGCGATCCCGAAACCGCTTATCGCAGCCTCGATCATGGGAATGGACGAATTGAAGGTGAGTTGGCCTTCCACCCGCACACGAAGGTCGCGGCCATCCCTGGCGAATTCCCAGGCATATAATCCGCCGAACGTCGCCTGCCGCATATTGATGCAGTCATGATCGACCAGATCCTGCGGTGCGGTCGGAACCGGATGGCGGGAAAAGTACTCCGGCGAAGCCACGGCCACGAGCCTCCAATCCGGCCCGATGCGCACTGCGATCATATCCCTGTCGATGCTCTCACCAAGCCGCACGCCTGCGTCGAAGCGCTCCTCCACAATGTTCTTCATGCCGTTGTCGCTGTAGAGTTCGACGCACACGTCAGGATAGTCGCTGAGCAAGGGCTGCAGCTTCGGCCAGACGGTCGTCTGGAGCGCATGGTCGGACAGCGTGATGCGGACCGTTCCGGAGGGCTTGTCGCGAAAGGCCACCAGACTTGCAAGGTCGGCTTCGATTTCCTCGAAGCGGGGAACAAGAGATTGGAAAAGTCGCTCGCCGGCCTCGGTCGGAGCGACGCTCCGCGTCGTACGCGTCAGCAGGCGGACGCCAAGACGAGCTTCAAGCTCCTTGATTGTCGAGCTCAGAGTCGACTGCGAGGTTCCGAGCTTGGCCGCCGCCTTGGTGAAGCTGCGCTCCCGGGCGACCGCCACGAACCAGAGCAAATCCTTCATGCCATCGCGCTGCATAGGGCACCTCCCGTCGGACATTTATATCATAAGCAGATAAGTCCATGCGAATTACTCAGTCTAATAGAATGGGTTCCTCTGCAATATCTTCCAGCATGGTGACGGGGATGGGCGGCTGATCCACCCCCGTCGCCTTGCAAGGATGCCAATTATGGAAACGACGTACGACACAAGGCTTGTCGAAGACCGCGCCGCATGGGGCGCGGTGCTGTCGATGGCTCTGTGTGTTTCCGTGCTCATCGCGTCGGAATTCATGCCGGTCAGCCTGCTGTCGCCGTTAGCGGCCGATCTCGGCATCACCGAGGGCCGCACGGGACAGGCGATCTCGATTTCGGGCGCTTTCGCCGTCGTGACCAGCCTGCTGGTCGCCGGCCTCACGCGCCGGATCGACCGCCGACTGGTCGTGACCGGCTTCACCCTTCTCCTCATCGTGTCCGGGCTCACTGTCACCTTCGCGCCGAACTACGCGTTCCTCATGGTCGGCCGAGCGCTGCTCGGCATCGCGATCGGCGGGTTCTGGTCGATGTCGACCGCGATCGTCATGCGCCTCGTGCCGCAAGACATGGTTCCGAAGGGTCTCGCCATGCTAAACGCTGGCAATGCCATTGCGGCCACCATCGCCGCGCCGCTGGGCAGTTTTCTTGGCGCCTATGTCGGCTGGCGCGGCGCTTTCTTCCTCGTCGTGCCGCTTGGGCTCCTGGCGCTGGTCTGGCAGTGGACAAGCCTGCCGGCGCTGCCCCCGCGCCGGAGGAAGCGTCCAGGCAATCCGCTGGCGCTCCTCGGCCGTCTTCCTGTCGCCACCGGCATGGCGTCGATCATGATGCTGTTCATGGGCCAGTTCGCGCTCTTCACCTATCTGCGGCCCTTCCTCGAGAGCGTCACTAGGCTCGACATCGCCGCGCTTTCGGCGATCCTGCTGGCGATGGGGCTGGCCGGGGTGCTCGGCACCCTCTGCATAGGCCCGCTTTTGCGCACGCGCCTGTTCAGCATCCTCATCGTCATCCCGCTGGTCATGGCCGCGTTGGCCGTAGCGCTCATCGCCTTCGGTACGCTGCCGATTCCTACAGCGCCGCTGCTCGTTGCCTGGGGCTTCTTCGGCACGGCCGCGCCCGTTGGCTGGGGCACGTGGCTCAGCCGGACGTTGCCGGACGACGCGGAGGCCGGCGGCGGGTTGCAGGTAGCCGTCATCCAGCTCGCCATCACCGGCGGCGCCGCCATCGGTGGCACGCTCTTCGATACGGTCGGCTGGTGGGGTGCATTCACTTTCGGCGCGGTGCTGCTCTGTGGATCGGCGCTCGCCGCCTTTGCAGCATCGCATTTGGCCCGGAGGTCGCAGCCATGACGGCAGCCATGACGATCGACCGTCCGGACCTCAGCCGCCGCGCGTTGCTCGGCGGCGCGCTCGCGGCAACGGTCCTGCCGCGGGCCGCCCGCAGCCAGCAGGGCAGCGACCCAGGCAGCCAGGAGCCCACCGACATGAGGATCAAGATGATTTTCAATGGCCGGACCATGACCGCCACGCTCTACGACAATCCGTCGGCGCGCGACTTCTTCACCATGCTGCCGCTCGATCTCACCATCGACGACTACGCGCATAACGAGAAGATTGCCTATCTGCCGCGCAAGCTGACGGAGGAGGGCAGCGGCCCGTTCGGCAACGAGCGGCCATACGACCTTTGCTACTTCATGCCCTGGGGCAATCTGGCCATGTTCTACGCCGACTACCGCCATCCCGGGCTGATCAGGCTCGGCCGCTTCGACGCGGGCGAAGAGGCCCTACACGTAAGCGGCAAGTTCCCGCTTCGCATCGAACGCATCTGACAGGAGATCACCATGGATATTCTTCGCGCAGGCACCAGGCCGTCTGGCGAGGGGCCTTCCGACTGGTTCACCGGCACGGTCCGCATCGATCCGCTGTTCAACCCGTTCGACGCCGCGCGCGTGCAGGGCGCGCAGGTGACGTTCGAGCCGGGCGCCCGCACCGCCTGGCACACGCATCCGCTTGGACAGACGTTGATCGTCGTCTCCGGCCTCGGCCTCGTTCAGAGCGAGGGCGGGCCGGTCGAGGAGATCCGTCTCGGTGACGTTGTCTGGTTCGCACCCGGCGAGAAGCATTGGCACGGTGCCTCACCCGAGACGGCCATGATCCACATTGCCCTCCAGGAGGTCAAAGACGGCAAGGTGGTGGACTGGCTGGAACACGTCAGCGACGCCGACTACGGCGCCTGACATCGATTGAACGAAAGGAAAGCAAAATGCTCGCAACCGTTCTTCATAAGCCCGGCGACATCCGCTGCGAGGAAGTCGAAGACCCAAGGATCCTTCGCCCGACGGATGCTATCATCAAGCTCTCGGCGAGCTGCATCTGCGGCTCGGACCTGTGGCCCTATCGCGGGCTGCAGCCGGTCAACGGCCCGATGCATATGGGCCACGAATATTGTGGCATCGTCGTCGAGGTCGGCGCAGAGGTGGGCACGGTCCGTCCCGGCCAGTTCGTCGTCGGCTCGTTCTGCCTCTCCGACAATACCTGCCCGCATTGCCGCTTCGGCTTCCAGTCGTCCTGTGTGCAGCGCGAGTTCATGTCGGGCGCGCAGGCGCCTTACGCCCGCGTGCCGTTGGCGGATGGCACACTGGTCGCCACCGCCGAGGTGCCGCCGGCCGAACTCATCCCTGACCTGCTGGCTGTGTCCGATGTGCTCGGCACCGGCTGGTATGCGGCCGACGCAGCCGAGGTCCGAGAAGGATCGACGGTGGTGGTGGTCGGCGACGGTGCGGTCGGCCTGATGGGCGTGCTTGCGGCCAAGGAGATGGGCGCCGAGCGCATCATCGCCATGAGCCGGCACGCCAGCCGCCAAAAACTCGCCCGCGAATTCGGCGCGACCGACATCGTCGCTGAGCGCGGCGAGGAAGGTGTGGCCCGGATCAAAGGGCTCACTAAGGACGTCGGCGCGGACTCGGTGCTGGAATGCGTTGGCACGGCGGAATCCTTCGACCAGGCGCTGGCCTGCTCTCGCCCCGGCGGCACCATCGGCTATGTCGGCGTACCGCATGGCGTGAGCTTCGATGGCCAGAATCTCTTCTTCGGCCAGAAGCGCATGCTGGGCGGCCCCGCGCCGGTGCGCCGCTTCCTGCCCGACCTCATGGACCGTGTGCTCAAGGGCAGGATCAAGCCCGGCAAGGTCTTCGACCTCAAGCTGCCGTTGGCCGAGGTCGCTGAAGGCTACCGCGCCATGGACGAGCGGCGCGCCATCAAGGTCATGCTTTCGGTGTAAGCGAAGATTGGGCGGACGGCCTGTCCGCACCCACAAACGAGAAAAAGAACAACGACATATGACGATGAGATTGAAGATCGCTGCCCTTGCGCTTGCGCTTTCGGTCGCCACGCCGGCTTTCTCCCAAGAGTCCCCGATCATCGGCGCATGGCGCATGAGGTCGCTCGAGGCCGGTGCCGAGGGAAACCTCAAGCCCGTGCCATATTCCGGCCAGGTCATCTTCACCGAGGCCCGCACCCTCTCGGTGCAGGCCCAGAACCCCGACGCTAAGGCGCCGGACACGCCTTACACGGCGAATGGCTACGAAGCCTATTACGGGCCGGTCGCCATCAACGACCAGGACAAGACCTTCGTCATCACGATCGAGTCCTCCCTGGTCCGCAACCTTGTCGGGAAGAGCATGAAACGCAAATTCGAAGTCTCGGACAACAAACTGGTCCTGACGCCGGACAATCCGGCCGAAGGCTGGCGCGTGACCTACGAACGTTACTGATCGGAACAGCCCGGCTGTCAACGTGTTATCGGTGGCCACAATGGCGCGGACTTCGGACCGAAATGGCGCGATGGCGGAACTGGTGCCAATCATGGCGGCTGTCTTCGCCGGCTTCCTCCTGATCGGCTTGGCGCTACCCGTCCTGCCGCTGCATCTTCACCAGCAACTCGGCTTCGGCCCCTTCGCAGTCGGGCTGGTGACGGGCAGCCAGTTCGTCGCCTCGATGCTGTCGCGCATTGGAGCCGGAAATTATGCCGATGGGCGCGGCGGCAAGCGGGCCGTCGTCGTCGGCCTCATTGCCGCTGCCCTGGCGGGGTTCATTTACCTCGGCTCGCTGGCATTGCTCGACCGGCCGGCAGCGTCCGCATCGGCGCTCTTCGCCGGCCGGGCGGTACTGGGCGCGTCTGAGAGCTTCATCATCACAGGCGGCGTCGCCTGGGGCCTCTCCCTTGCGGGCGGACAGAACTCCGGAAAGGTCATAGCCTGGGTGGGCACGGCGATGTTCGCAGCACTCGCGCTAGGCGCGCCGATCGGATCTGCGCTTTACACGGCGAGCGGCTTCGCCGCGATCGCACTCGCGACGGTCGGCCTGCCACTTGCGACGCTGCTTGCCATCCTGCCTATGCGTGGCACCAGCCTCGCCGCGAGCGCCGCGCGACAGTCATGGACGAGCGTGGCGCAAGCGGTCTGGCTTCCCGGCGTCGGAGCTGCTTTCAGCAGCCTTGGCTATGGCGCAATCCTGGCCTTTGGCGCGCTGCTCTTTGCCGAACGCGGCTGGCAGCCGGTCTGGCTTCCCTTCACCACTTATGCCGCGTCGCTGATCGCGGCAAGGCTGTGCTTCGGCCACCTGCCTGACAGGTTAGGGGGCGCGCGCGTCGCCGTGATCTTCGTGGCGGTCGAGGCGGCAGGGCTGATGCTGATCTGGCTTGCGCCCGGGCCCGTTCTCGCCGCCATCGGAGCGGGCCTGACTGGCCTCGGCTACTCGCTGGTCTATCCCGGTTTCGGTGCCGAGGCCGTAAGCCATCTTCCACCAAGCAGCCGCGGCCTGGCCATGGGACTCTACACCGTCTTCCTCGACGTGGCGCTCGGCTTCGGCAGTCCGGCGCTCGGCTTGGTCGCTGGGTCGGCCGGGCTGCAATTCGTCTTCTTCGCCGTCGCGACGGCGACGCTTCCGGCGTTGGGCATCGCTCTGCTGCTGGGTCGCCGTAACGCTCCACTATAGAGCCGGATAGTCTGGGCTCGAGATGTCGCGCAACTACGATCGCTCCCGCTTCGCGGGAAGCTGAGGCATCAGCCGAACCTGCTTTTGGTGGCGATAGAGGCCGATCAGGTCGTCGGATCGATCATCGCCGGGTATGACGGCCATCGAGGTTGGATATCGCGCATCGCTACCTTGCAGTCCCATCGCCAAAAAGGGATCGGCGAGGCCCTCATCCATGAGGCCGAAAGGCGGCTCGCCGGCCTTGGTTGCATAAAGATCAACCTCCAAATTGTCGCTTCCAATTCGACGGTTCTTGGGTTCTACCGAAAGTGCGGATACGAGGTCGAGGAGCGCATAAGCATGAGCAAACTGTTACCGAAAGTTTGAGGTGCTCCGCCGATTAACTCGTCGTCGCGGCTCGACGGCTCAGGTCCATTGGAATCTTGCTGCCGGTCATTATTGTGGCAGGCGAACCTCTCCGGGTGAATCGCGCTGCGGGATACGGCCGACGGCCGAAGCCGGGCGAAGTCCAGCCAGCCGGAGGGAGCCCTACATACGGTCGAATTACTGGAGCAGTGAGGACATGCATGCAGATCGCATCCAAGCCACGCGTCCGCCTGGCAAGCCGTCAGGAACTGGATGGAATTGGGTTGCTCGTCTCAGAGGCTTTCGCATCGTTACGGCCCGTTCTGGCACCGCACATCTTCGAGCCCTACGTCAAGGATGCGCGGGATGTCGCGGGGCGTTGGGCGAAAGCCAGCGTCGCGGTGCTCGAAGCCGAGGGACGCCTCGTCGGGACGGTCACCTACTACGCCGATGCCGCCTTTGACGGCATGGGCTGGCCGCCCGGGCTGGCAGGCCTCAGGACTCTCGCGGTTGTTCCCTCGGCACAGGGCCGCGGATATGGCCGCGCGCTTTGCGAATGGTGCGTCATGCAAGCGCGTCTGCAGGGCTCAGGCGGCCTTGCGCTTCACACTGCCTCGTCCATGACGTCTGCATACAAGTTGTATGAAAGTCTCGGCTTCGAGAGACGCCCCGCCCACGACCTTTTCGCCTCCGACATTATTGGCTTTGATCCAGCACTCGGCGATCAGCAGATCATCGCCTACCTGCTGCCGCTCAAGCAGGTCGAGAGCAGCCGCGATCGATAATGTTCGACCGCCGTTTGAACGGACGGAGGCATCATCTCGCTTCCGGATGCTGTCCGCAGCTTCCACCGTTTGTCTCGATGCGAGCAGATCCTAGTCTTTCGTATAGTCAGGCCCAAAACGAGTCGGCAGGTTGTCGGCGAGTTTCAACCAAGGAAGCTTCTCCTCAAAAGCGACATGCAGCGTAGGTGCAAATTTTTCTGGCTCCTCCATCGCTGCCGCAAAAAAATGCATGACATCAGACATGTTTTTTGAGCGGAAGGACAGCGGCGTACCACAGTGATCGCAAAATGTTCTTTCCACACCGGGAGAAGAGTTGAATACCTTCGGTAGCTTGCCCAGCCATCGCCATTGGCCGTTCAAGACGCCAATATAGGAGGTCATCGGCGCAGAACATTGCCGCCGACAACTTTCACAATGACAGACCACGCAGGCCTGTGCCGGGCCATCGACTTCAAAGGCAATAGCGCCACATAAGCAATGACCACGCATGCGAATTCTCCTTGAGCCAACAAGGACAGCTTCATGCCTTGGCGTGAGGGAGGCGCCATGAAATGCGTCGAGCTGGCGCCCAATTCCGACATTCGGCGCTGGCGATTGTCCTCGCGTGCGCCAGGCGTTGCCTCCAAGCTGCCTTCACTACCCCCTTTCGGCATATTGAAATGTTCGTAGAGTTTCTCCGCCGGGCCGCTGAATTCACGGCCTGGCAGGTCTATCGCAACCCGAACACTACAGTGGAATTGCGGTCACTTCCTTGGCCGTTCGGATCACGAACATCGTGTGGTATCGCGCGACGTTGCTTCGGTCTCGGAACAGTCGCTCGCACAGCGCATCGAACTCTTCCATATCCGTCAGGCGGAGCATGAGGACGGCATCGGTTTCGCCGCTCACACTGTAGGCCTGAGTGACGGCCGGTTCCTGAGCGGCCAACTCGAGAAAGTCCCGCATAAACTGCTCGCCATGACGCTCCAGTTCGACGGCGACGATCGCCTTCAAGCCCCGGCCAGCCTTTGCCGGTGCGAGAAGCGCGACAACGCGGCTGATGACACCGCTCTTCTTCAGTCGTCGTATGCGGCGCAGGCAGCTCGAAGGGGAAAGCCCGACTAACCCCGCCAGTTTGGCGTTAGTTCGTGAGGCATCATCCTGGAGCAGGTTGAGAAGCCTTCTGTCGATCTTGTCCATGTCGGTCGCGCTCATCGTCGGTGCGTTGCAATTTTATTGCACGGAATCGCAAACTTTGGCCACAAATGCGAAGCGTCTCACGCTACTCAGACGGCTCCAGGAATGATGGAGCAGCATGATGGCAATTTGCGCCGCCTTCTATCGCAAGACATTGGAGACGCTTGAAATCTATTGGGAACTGGTTCGCGTGATCGTTCCGGTTGCGATTGCCACGCGGCTGCTGCAGGACCTTGGCGTCATCCAGGCGATTTCTCCGTTCTTCTCCCCGCTCATGTTGCAGGTGGGGTTGCCACCTGAACTCGCCTTTGCCTGGCTGACGGGATTGCTGGTCGGGATCTGGGGCGCGCTTGTGATCGTACTCACCTTGGTTCCGGTTTCGGCGCTCAGCACTGCCGACATGACGGTTCTTTCGGCTCTCTTGCTGTTTGCACATGCCATTCCGATCGAGCAACGGATCATTCAGAGGGCCGGGCCGAGCTTCCTGGTCACCGCGGCGCTTCGTATTGGCGGGGGTTTGGTCTTTGCTGTCCTTCTGCATCAGATATTCGCCGTGACCGGATGGCTGTCAGGACCGGTGAAGCCGGCGTGGATGCCGACGAATGAAAGCACCGACTGGGGCGGCTTTCTCCTGGGTACGCTCAAAACCCTGGGCATCATGCTCGTTGTTCTGCTTGCGCTGAGCTGGGTGATCGAGCTTCTCAAGATGTCGGGCATTTTGGAGTGGATGAACAGAGGGCTTGCACCGCTCTTTCGGCTCGCCGGCATCGAAAAGCAGACGGTACCTTTCGCCGCTGTTGGCCTGTTTCTCGGGATTTCCTATGGCGCAGGACTGCTGATCCGCGAGGCGCGCACGCCTAGCGCCGAGCCGCGTCAGATATTCCTTGCCTGCGTGTTCATGGGTTTTGCCCATAGCCTCATTGAGGATACGTTGGTCGTTGTCACACTTGGCGCTGATGTTACGAGCGTGCTTCTCGGTCGCCTAGCG
This sequence comes from Mesorhizobium sp. M0590, assembly GCF_040320905.1. Lineage (NCBI taxonomy): Bacteria > Pseudomonadati > Pseudomonadota > Alphaproteobacteria > Hyphomicrobiales > Phyllobacteriaceae > Mesorhizobium > Mesorhizobium sp. M0590. The sequence goes on along the minus strand of NZ_JAMYQN010000008.1, from coordinate 266,574 downwards.
TTTGCCGTGCTCGCGACCGCCGTGATCGCAAAAGTAATCAAGGCGGTTCCCGACGCTCTTTTCTTCAAGACACTCTTCCACAAGGAAGAAGACAGTCGGCGCAATCGGATTTCGGAGCCGGCGATTAGCGGGCCGTTGACGTGAGCCCTCCTTACGCAGCAGCCGACATGTGTGTCGCATCGCAATCGGGACAGGACGCGGCTACCCCTCGCCCGACAGATCGCGCCGCGCCTTGTCGAGTTCTTCGGCATAGCGCCGCATCAGGTGGCCTTCGGTCAGCAGACCGACCACCTTGCGATCGGTGAAATCCTCGACCACCGCCAATTCCTCGGCGCCGGCGCGCTGGAAGGTCTCGGCCGCCGATTGCACGTTCATGCTCGGCACCAGCACCGCATCCCTGAATTTGGCGAAGGACAGCACCGGCATCTCGTCATCCGACAAATGGCTGTGCAATTCGGCGACGATCAGCACGCCGACATAATGCAGGTCGGCGTCAACCGCGATGACGCGCTGCGAGGCACCGAGCGGCACCTGCTTGCGGAATTCCGCAAGCGTCGTCGAGGCGTCGATGGTGCGGACATCCTTTCGCATCATCGAGCCGACAGTCAGGCTCCGCATCCAGCCGACATCATGCGCGCTGCGGATCGTTTCGCCGCGCAGGTGAAAGCGCCATGTCGAGAAGGAATAGCCGAACGTTTCGCGCACCAGGATCGCCGCCATGAGCGAGGCAGCCAGCACCACGCCGGTCAGCGTCAGGTCGCGGGTCGATTCCAGCGCCAGGAAGGTCATCGTCAACGGGCCGCCGACGACGCCGACGGCGAGCGAGGTCATGCCGACGACGGCGGCGACGGCAGGGTCGATGCCGGTCGCCGGCGAGACGAATGCCATCGCGCCGGCAAACATCTTGCCGAGCAGCGCGCCGAGAAACAGCGAGGCAAAGAACAAGCCGCCGCGGAAGCCGGAGCCGAGCGAGATCGCCGAGGCCGCCAGCTTCAGCACGAAGACGCTGGCCACCACGGCCAGCCCGTAATTCATCGCGAATTCGCGGTGCAGCGCGCCATGGCCGCTGGACAGGACTTGCGGCGTGACCAGCCCCAGCAGCCCGACCATCACGCCGCCGATGGCGGGGCGCAGCGAGGCGTCGATCGACAGCCGGGCAAAGAGGCGCTCGATCAGGCTCACCAGATGCATGATGGCGATGGAAGCACCGCCGCCCAGAAGCCCGAGCAGCATGAACGGCAAATACTGGCTGACGGTGAGCTGCGGCAGACCGGCGAGCTCCAGCGGAAACGGCACGCCGCCGAACACCTCTGCGGTCAGCGAGGCCGAGATCGCGGCGGCCATTACCGGCGCGACATTGGCGACCGAGTAGATGCCGATGACCAGCTCGAAACCGTAGAAGGCGCCGGTCAGCGGCGCGTCGAAGGCGGCGGCGATCGCGCCGGCGGCACCGCAGCCGACCAGGATGCGGACATCGTTGCGGCGCAGCCTGAACAAGCGCGCCAGCCGCGACGCCAGGCCCGAACCCACCTGCGTATAGCCGGCCTCGAGCCCGACCGAAGCGCCGAAGCCGCTCGAGATCATCGTCTGCCCGGCGATGATGAAGGTGTCGGTCAGCGACATGCGGCCGCCATAAAGCGCGTTGGCTTCGATCGGATCGACCGGCGTGCGGAACTTCCGCTTTCTCAGCCAGATCACCGTCAGCCCGAGCAGGATGCCGCCGATCGCCGGTATCAGCGCCTGCTCCGGCCTTTGCAGCGAAAACATCGCCGAAAGCCGACCGCCGGGCTGAACGCCGAACATAAGCCCATGCAGGACCTGCACCAGTCCGCTCATGCCGGTGACCAGCGCACCCGCCATCACCCCGACCAGGGCAGCCAGAATGACGACGGCAATACCGCGCGCCTCGAGCAGCGGGATCGATCTGATCAGCACCGCGCGCAACCGGCGGGCATAGACTTGCGGTTCGTTTCTGGGCGGTTCGTTTCTGGAAAGCACCGGGGCGGCTCGCCGATATTCGTGGGTGCCTGATACCCTCGGCAACATCGCATGGCAACATGCAGGCCGCCGAGGTGTCATGCCCGCGTGATGCTGCGGCGATACAACCCATCTTCATCTCGGGGAACCGCGTTGACGTAAACGTCAACCCAAAGCTATATGCGCCAGCGACCGTGGCTGTAAAACCAGGCATGCGACTTCGGCCAGGTCGAAGCGCCGGCGCGCGACAAACGCAACGAGACGAGGAGAACCGCCATGAGCGTTCAGGAGATTGCCGACAAGATCAGGTCGCGCGTGGCGAGTGCCGGGTTCGATCGCTCCGTGAAATTCGACACCGGCAGCGACGGCGTCGTCGTCATCGACGGCGCCGATGTCTCGACCACCGATGCGCCGGCCGATTGCACCATAAAGCTGTCGCTCGACGATTTGGACTCGCTGATATCAGGCGATCTCAACCCGACCATGGCCTTCATGTCCGGCAAGATAAAGGTCGAAGGCGACATGAGCGTCGCCATGGCGCTCAGCCAACTGATCGGCTGAGCACTTGAGGTGAAACAAGCCGCCGCGCGATGGGCGGGCGGCTTGCTTCGAACCATCAGGCAGCGAGCGGCAGCCCCTGCGCCTTCAGCTTGCGCCCTGCCGCCTTCAGCGTGCCTTGCGCGCCGTCGAGCGCGCCGACAACCAGTTCCCGCGCCAGCAGGCGGTGCCGCTCGTAAGGCCCCGGCATGGCCAGCGAGCCGGTCTTTGCGGCCGAAAACCCGAAGCGCTCGTAATAGGGCGCGTCGCCGACCAGCAGGATCGCCGCATGGCCAAGCCGCTCGGCCTCAGTGACCGCATGGCGCATCAGCGCCGAGCCGATGCCGGCATTTTTCAGCGCCGGGTCGACCGCAAGCGGGCCGAGCAGCAGAGCTGCCGTGCCGCCCTCGCCCAGCACCACGTCCCACAGCCGCACCGTGCCGGCAACAGTGCCCGACGCATCGCGCGCGACAAAGGCCAGGCCCTCCGAAGGCCGGCGGCCGCGCCGCAGCTTTTCCGACGACTTCTTCCGGCGCTTCGGCCCCATGGCGCGATCGAGCAAAGCCTCGCGAGCCGGGACGTCGGCGGCGGTTTCGGCGACGACCGCAATCTCCCCCCTCGAGGGGGAGATGTCGCCGAAGGCGACAGAGGGGGTTGTCGCGCGTGAAGCGCCGGCCTCCATCTGCGGCAGGAGGCCGAGTCCAGTCGAACCGACCCCCTCTGGCCGCTTCGCGGCCATCTCCCCCTCGAGGGGGGAGATTCCCACGCCTTCAACGATGAGATCTGCAATGTTCATTTCCGCGATCCTTCACAAGCGGATTGTTCCACAGGCGAGCCCGGGCGGGCGACAGGCGCCCACCGGGGATGATCTGAGCAACTCTTGCGAGCCCTCAGATCACGTAGGATCGGAGAGGCTCGAAGCCGTTGAAGGCGACCGAGGCGTAGGTCGTCGTGTAGGCGCCGGTGCCCTCGATCAGCACCTCGTCGCCGATGGTCAGCGATAAGGGCAGCGGGTACGGCGTCTTTTCGTACATCACGTCGGCCGAATCGCAGGTCGGGCCGGCGAGCACGCAAGGCGCGGTCTCGCTGCCGTCATGCGCGGTGACGATCGGATAGCGGATCGCCTCGTCCATGGTCTCGGCAAGACCGCCGAACTTGCCGATGTCGAGGAACACCCAGCGCACATTGTCGTTATCGGCCTTCTTCGAGATCAGCACGACCTCCGACTTGATCACCCCGGCATTGCCGACCATGCCGCGGCCCGGCTCGATGATCGTCTCGGGGATGGCGTTGCCGAAATGCTTCCTGAGCGCCGAGAAGATCGCCTGGCCATAGGCCTGCGCCACCGGCACATCCCTGAGATAGCGGGTCGGGAAGCCGCCGCCCATATTGACCATCTTCAGCACGATGCCTTCGTCGGCCAGCGTCGCGAACACCTTCTTGGCGTCGGCCAGCGCGCGATCCCAGGCGGTCAGGTCGGTCTGCTGCGAGCCGACATGGAATGATACGCCATGGGCGTCGAGGCCGAGCGCCCTGGCATGGCGCAGCACGTCGACCGCCATCGCCGGCACACAGCCGAACTTGCGCGACAGCGGCCATTCGGCACCCTCGCCGTCGGTCAGGACGCGGCAGAACACACGGGCGCCGGGAGCGACGCGGGCGATCTTCTCGACCTCCTCGACGCAGTCCACCGCAAACAGCCGGATGCCGAGCTGGTAGGCGCGCTGGATGTCGCGCTCCTTCTTGATGGTGTTGCCGAAGGAGATGCGGTCCGCCGGCGCACCGGCGTCCATCGCCATCTCGACTTCGGCAACGGAAGCGGTGTCGAAGGACGAGCCCATCGCAGCAAGCAGGCGCAGGATTTCCGGCGCCGGATTTGCTTTCACCGCATAGTAGATCTTGGAATCGGGAAGCGCCTTCTCGAAGGCGCGGAAATTGTCGCGCACGACATCGAGGTCGACGACGAGGCACGGGCCGTTCGGACGTCGGGTGGCGAGAAAGTCAAGGATGCGCTGGGTAGCCATCGGGGTCTCTCCATCAGCGCCTTTCGGCGCGCACAAAGGCTTGCGGACGCGGGCTCTCGGCCTCGCGAACACGCGGTGGACAAAGGCGGGACGGAAATCCATGGAACCAGCCGGTGGAGACCCCGGAACCATGAAGCGCCGTCTCGCGGCGGTGAACCTTGGCCTTGCCCGGCCTCGGTTCGCTTTGTCTGCCTTGGCTTGGATGGGAGACCCGTCCGCACTGCCGGCAATGAAGGTGTGCCTCTTCAGTAACCCCGGTCTTTGGACGACCGGCAGAACACCAGAAAGGCCCGCACCGTCGTTGCTTCAAGGTGTCCTCGGTTGGCGGTTGGCCGCTAAACCGACTGGAGGGGTTGGCTCCAGTTACCTTACCGATTGCCCTCACCATTCGAGGATCGGCGGACACCCACAGGCACGTGCGACTTTGGGCAAGCGCGATATAAGATCGAAAGATTTCACAATCAATAAAAATCGTATCGCAGGTTGTAAAATTTGTGGCATCGAACAATGCTGCGGGACCAGAAGAACAATGCTGCGGCAAGCACACCCGGATATCGAACGCATGACAGGCACTCGCGGCCCGCTGAACGCTTTTCTCGATCTTGATCAAGTCCCTGTTACCAATGCGCAATCCGGCCCGCTTGCCGGCTTGCGGTTGGCCGTCAAGGATATCTTCGACGTCGCCGGCTACCGCACCGGTTGCGGCAATCCGCAGAAATACCGCGAAGCCTCGCCGGCCACGGCCACCGCGCCGGCCGTCCAGACGCTGCTTGATTCGGGCGCCCGCTTCGTCGGCAAGACGCAGACCGACGAACTCGCCTTTTCCCTGCTGGGGCTGAACGCGCATTTCCCATCGCCGATCAATCCGGCGGCACCCGACCGCGTCACCGGCGGCTCGTCCTCGGGTTCTGCTTCTGCAGTCGCCGGCGGGCTGGCCGATATCGCCACCGGCTCCGACACCGGCGGCTCGATCCGTGCGCCGGCAAGCTTCTGCGGCCTGATCGGCCTCAGGACCACGCATGGCCGCATTTCGCTCGACGGCGCCATGCCGCTGGCGCCTTCGCTGGACACGTTCGGCTGGTTTGCCAGGGATATCGTCACCTACGAAAAGGTCGGCACGGTGCTGCTCGGCGACGATCCGCACCGCCACGAACTGGTACGCCCTCTTGCCCTCGACGCGCTGGACAGCCTCGTGCTCGGCCCGCTGGAGGCCGAGGAATATCGCGCCATGGTCCGCAGTGTCGCTTCGGTGCTGGGCGCGCCGCGCAGCGTTGGCCCGCTGTCGCATTCCACTGACGATCTTTATTGGTGCTTCCGCAAGCTGCAAGGCTATGAAGCCTGGCAAAGCCACGGCGCCTGGATCGCTGGCGGCGACCGCATGCTGGGACCCGGCGTCAAGGAGCGCTTCGAGCATGGCGCGACCGTCGGCCCGGCAACCGCGCAGCACGAAACGGAACGTCGCGTTTCGTTTCGCCTCGAGCTTACCGACCTGCTTGGCGAGGACGGCGTTCTTGTGCTTCCGACCGCTCCGGGTGCGGCGCCGCTCAAGGCCGAATTATTTGATGATTTGCAGATCTATCGCGAGCGCGCGCTGAGATTGCTGTGTCTTTCCGGCCTGTCCGGTTTTCCGCAAATCACGCTGCCGCTCGGCAAGGTCGGCGGGGCGCCGTTCGGCCTTTCGCTGCTCGGTCCGAAGAACAGCGACCGGCAGCTGATTGCGCTGGCCGCCCGCATCCTTTCAGCCCCCCAAGGAGGCGCATGACATGGATACGCTGACCCGCATGCGTGCCTTCATCGATGTCGTCGAGGCCGAAGGCTTTTCGGCGGCGGCACGCAAGATCGGCCGCTCGAAGGCGCTGCTGTCGAAATATGTGCGCGAGCTGGAGGACGAGCTCGGCGCGCTACTGCTCAACCGCACCACCAGGCAGTTCTCGATGACCGAAGCCGGCCACACCTATTACCGGCGCGCCTCGGAGATCGTGCGCGAGGTCGACAGCCTTGCCGATGCGGTGCGCGAATCCTCCGGCGACGTGCGCGGCAGGATCAAGCTGTCGGCGCCGCGCACCTTTGCCGACGCGCCGATCGGCCAATCGCTGATCGACTTCGCCAAGCAGCATCCCGACATCGTGCTCGACATTCATCTCGACGACCGCTTCGTCGATCTGGTCGAAGAGGGTTTCGATCTGGCAGTGCGCATTTCGCGGCTGGAAAATTCCTCACTGATCGCCAGGCGCCTGGCGCCGTTTTCGGTACGGCTTTGCGCGTCTCCCGAACTGATCGCCAAGCACGGCATGCCGGTCAGGGCGCAAGACCTTGCCCGCGTGCCTTGCATCATCGACACCAATGGCCGCTGGCTCACCAACTGGCCGTTCAAGGGCGACGGTGCCGATACGGTGAGTGTTTCGGTCTCCGGCCCGATCGAGGTCAACAGCCCGATGGCGGCGAGGGCGGCCGCCGTGGCTGGACTGGGGTTTTCCATCCTGCCGGATTTTATCGCCGCGCCCGACATCGAAAGCGGCAAGCTGGTGACTGCGCTGGATGACCGCATTCTGCCCGGCGGCGGCATTTTTGCTGTCTATCCGCACCGGCGCTATCTGCCTGCAAAAGTTCGCGTTTTCGTCGACTTCCTGGTGCAGTGGTTCAAGACGCTGGACAACGCATGAGCTTTCAGCCGCGTTGCGGTCCCATTTTCGCCCGCTTTCTGGTAACTGTCGGCAATTCACCGAAGCCGATTGAATCGCGACCGAGAATGCACCTGAAACGGCAAGCAATGATGCTGGCTTCGGCCTTGACCGCGACGTTTGCCGCCGTCGGACCGGCTGAGGTGCATCCCCACGTCTTCGCTGAAGCCCGCCTCGAAGTGGTCCTCGGCCCGGATCACCAAACTGTGAAGGCATTGCGCCATGTCTGGCGCTTCGATGATTTGTTTTCGAGCACGGTGATGATGGAGTTCGACAAGAATTCCGACCTGAAACTCGACGACAAAGAGCTGAAGGATGTCGCCGACACCGTCCATGCCTCGCTTGCCGAGTTCAACTATTTCCAGCTCGTCACCGTCGACGGCAAGGACGTGGCAATGACCCCGCCGCCTCATTTGATGGCCAATTTCGACAATGACCAGTTGATCATCCTGTTTGAATCTGAACCGAAGGTGCCGATCAAACTGAGCGGCAAGATAGATATCGGCGTCTACGACCCGACCTTCTACACCGCGATCGATTTCACCGAGGATGCCAATCTGCAGGTCGATGGGTTGCCGCCGACCTGCACCAGCAAGGTTGTCCGCCCGAACCCGGACGAGGCGATCGCCCAGAACCAGAAGACCCTGACCGAGGCCTTCTTCAACGATCCGACAGGCACCGACATGAGCAAGATCTTTGCCACCAAGCTTGAACTGACCTGTCAGCCGGAAGGATAGATCCAGTGACCAAACCGTCCCTGCGTTTGGCATTCGGTCTTCTGGCCGTCGCCTTTGTGATGACGCACTTTCTCGGCACCGCCCACGCCCAGAGTTCACTCGGCATCGGCACCAATGACGGCATGGCTCCAACCGCCACCGGCCCGTTCGCCCACATCCTGATGTGGATCAATCTGCGCCAGCAGGAATTCTATCATGCGCTTGCCGGCGCGATGAAGGCGATGCGCCAGGACGGCAGCAAGTTGTGGCTGCTCATCGGCCTGTCCTTTGCCTATGGCATTTTCCACGCCGCCGGCCCCGGTCACGGCAAGGCGGTGATCTCTTCCTACATGGTGGCCAATGAAGTGGCGCTCCGGCGCGGCATCATGCTGTCCTTCGTCTCGGCCCTGCTGCAGGCGCTGACCGCGATCGTGGTGATGCTGGTCGCCTATTTCTTGCTGCGCGGCACTGCTGTCTCGATGACAGACGCCGCATGGTTCCTCGAAATCATGAGCTATGTCTTCGTCACTCTGTTCGGCGCCTGGCTGCTGTGGCGCAAGGCCGGCCCGGCCATCCTTCGCCTGTTCGGCGCAAATCCGGGCTACAGCCTCTCGGCTGCCCATGCCGGCCATTCACATTCCGGCCATTCACATGCCGCCCATTCACATGCCCATGCGGCACATTCCCACGCGCTTGATGCGCATGACCACCACGATCATGCGCATGACCATCACGATCACGGCGCCCACGACCACGCCCATGCTGCGCACGATCACCACAGCCATGCGGCGGGCGAGGTCTGCGAGACCTGCGGACACTCGCATGCGCCCGACCCGGCGCTGCTTTCCGGTGATCGCTTCGATTGGCGCACGGCCTGGTCGGCGGTGGCTGCCGTCGGTATCCGCCCCTGTTCAGGCGCGCTGATCGTGCTGAGCTTCGCCTTGCTGAACGGGCTGTGGTTCGGCGGCATCCTTTCGGTGCTGGCCATGGCACTCGGCACCGCAATCACCGTCTCGGCCCTGGCGACGCTTGCGGTGACCGCGAAGAACTGGGCGGTGTATTTCGCCGGCGACGGCCGCATGGGCAACCGCATCCATTCCTTCGTCGAGATCGGCGGCGCCGCCTTCGTCTTCCTGTTCGGCCTGCTGCTGCTCTCGGCCAGCCTGACGACCGGCGGGTGACGTCCAGGCGCGACTCTCCCTTCTCCCCTTGTGGGAGAAGGTGTCGCCGAAGGCGACGGATGAGGGGTGTTCCAGCTTGGCGCCAACAGCGCTCTGTCCAGCACCCCTCAACCGTCTTGGCGCTGCGCGCCAATCCACCTTCTCCCACAAGGGGAGAAGGAAGACGGCGCCACGTTAAATCCTGCCGCCCAGCTCATCCTCAATATGGACGCGTATAATCTCATCAAAACTCGTCTCCGCCGCAAAGCCAAGCTCCCTCGAGCGCCGCGCCTCGAAGCGCGTCGGCCAGCCCTTGACGATCGCCCAGATCGTCTCGTCGGGCTCCTCGCGGATCAGTTTCACCGCCTTGGCGCCGGCGACACGTTCCAGCGCTTCGATCTGTTCGCCGACGGTGACGTCGACGCCCGGCATCGTCAGGTTGCGGCGCGGGCCGACGGCACTGCCGTCGATCTGAGCCGCATGGATCAGGAAATTCACCGCCGAACGCGGGCTGGCGTGTGTGTGGACGACCGAGCGCGGCACCGGCAGGATCGCTTCATGGCCGCTCAGCGGCTCGCGGATGATACCGGAGAAGAACCCTGAGGCCGCCTTGTTCGGCTTTCCCGGCCTGACGCAGATGGTCGGCAGCCTAATGCCGATGCCGTCGAAGAAACCGCGGCGCGTATAGTCGGCAAGCAGCGCCTCGCCGATCAGCTTCTGCGTGCCGTAGGAGGTCAGCGGCGTCGGGTGGAACTCGTCCGGAATGATGTCGGGAAACGGTGCGCCGAACACGGCGATCGACGAGGTGAAGACGACGCGCGGTGTATAGGCCGCCAAGCGGATGGCATCGAACAGCGCCCTTGTGCCGTCGAGATTGACGCGATAGCCGAGATCGAAATTGGCCTCCGCCTCGCCCGACACCACGCCGGCGAGATGGAAGATCACGTCGGGGCGCGGCGCGACCAGATTTGCCGTCGCGCCCGGCGCTGCAAGGTCGCCGGTGTGGACGCTAATGCCGACGCTGTCGAGGACCGGCGCCTGCGGCGGCACGATGTCGTGAAGGTCGAGCGCGGCGATCTTGCGGCCGCCGAGCGTCCCGTCCTTGGCCAACCTGGCGATGAGCTTGTGGCCGACCATGCCTGCCGCGCCGGTAATCAGAATGCGCATGTCACTTTCCCTTTTTGCGCTGGCTGCGGCTACGCAGCCAGAACACGACGAAGATTGCCACCATGAAGATCGCCGCGACGACGCCGGCAAGCACCGTCGAGACCTTGCCGACCGCCAGCATCACTGTTGGAAGATAATAGGCTGCGATGCCGAACAGCAGCAAAACCCAGGCGGCGCCGATCGCCGCATTGCGGGTGTCGCGGTCCATCACGCGGCGCCAGGGTGGCGAGAGTTCATGTCAATCGTTGCCAATGCCCAGAACTCCCGAAGTCAGTGATAATGGCCGCGGTGCGGTGCCGTATCATGCGCATGATCGTGCTCGTCATCATGCTCATGGCTGTCGGCACATCGGCCGAATTCCGGTTCGACCGTGGCATGGGCTATGCCATGTTCCGCCGCAAGCCGCTTCTTGATCGCGCTGACCGCCATATGCGCGTCGACGCCGTCATTGAGGCAGGCATGCAACGTCGCCATGTTGCTGGAACCGTCGATCGACCAGACATGCATGTGATGCACCTCGCGCACGCCCTTGATCGAGCCTTCGATGTCCCTGGCGATCAGGTCGCGGTCGAGGCTTGCCGGCACGCCTTCGAGCAGGACGTGGGCGGCCTCGCGCATCAGCGACCAGGCCGTGGACAGGATCAGCAGCGCGACAAGCACCGACAGGATCGGATCGATGGGCGTCCAGCCCGTCGCCAGGATCACCAGCGCCGCCACGATCGCCGCGGCCGAGCCTAGCAGGTCGCCGAGCACGTGCAGGATGGCGCCGCGCATGTTCAGGCTGCCGCGGTCGCCGCCATGCAGCACGTAGAACGAGCCGAGATTGACCAGCAGGCCGGCGATCGCGACGACCAGCATCGGCCCGCCGAGCACCGGAGCCGGCGCTTGCAAGCGGCCCCAAGCCTCGTAGACGATCCACAGCGCGATGGCGAAGATGGCGATGCCGTTGGTGTAGGCGACCAGCGTCTTGACCCGGCCGAAGCCGTAGGTGAGGCGCACGGTCGCCGGCCGGCTCGCAAGGTGAAAGGCATACCAGGCAAGGCCGAGCGCGACGCAATCGGCAAGCATGTGGCCGGCATCCGCCAGCAGCGCCAGCGATCCCGTCAAGAGACCGCCAAGCGCTTCGACGACCATGAAGCCGGCGGTCAGGCAGGCAGCGATCAGCACGCGCTTCTTGTCGGTCGAGCCGTGCACATGACCTGCGCGATGGCTGTGGTCGTGGACCTGCGAAGCGTGGTCGTGGGTATGCGCCATCTATAGCCCCTGCTAGAGCCTGATCCATCCCGGCAGACTCGGGATGGAGGCTCTATCTTTCTATTTGACCATGATCTTACCCGAAAAACCGGATACCACTTTTCGGGAGCATGGTCAGGCGCCGAACTCGGCGCGGAAATCCTCGAGCCGCCGCTTCTGCTGGCCATCGCTGTCGAAATTAGCCGGATCGAGCCACGCCTCATAGGCTCTGCGCAGATCAGGCCATTCCCTGTCGATGATCGAATACCACGCGGTATCGCGGTTTTCGCCCTTGACCACAAGATGCTGACGGAAAATGCCCTCGAACTTGAAGCCGAAACGTTCCGCCGCGCGCTTCGACGGCTCGTTGCGATTGTTGCATTTCCATTCGTAGCGGCGATAGCCAAGCTCGTCGAAGACATACTTCATGAACAGGAACTGCGCTTCCGTCGCGGCCGGCTTACGCGAGATCAGCGGGCCCCAATAGATGTTGCCGATCTCAATGACGCCGTAGGTGGCGTCGATGCGCATCAGCGTCTGGCGCCCGGCGACCTTGCCGCTGGCCTTGTCGATGACCGTGAAGAACAGCGGGTCTTCGCTGGCTTCCGCCTTGTCCAGCCATGGCTGGAAGGCGGCGCGGCTCTCCGGCGGGTAGTCTGGCAGCCAGGCAAAGCGGCCGTCGACATCGGCCACCGACGAGGCCTCAAACAGGCCGTCGCCGTGCTTTTCGGCGTTGAGCGGCTCCAGCCTGACAGTTCGCCCCTCCAGCACCTTGCGTTCGGGCCGCGGGCGCGGTTGCCAATTCTTGAGATTTTCCGACACCGAAAACTCCAATCCGTTTGACTTTTGCGGGCGGACGCTCACAAAAACGCACGCTCGCTGAAAGAACCACACGGACAGGAAAAATGCTCCACACGATTTCGGCCTTCGACCGCCTCGGCGAGGAAAATGCGTTCGCAGTGCTGGCGCGTGCCACGGCACTTGCCCACCAGGGCCGCGACATTGTCAATCTCGGCATCGGCCAGCCCGACTTCAAGACGCCGCAGCACATCGTCGAGGCCGCGATCAAGGCGCTGCGCGACGGCCATCACGGCTATACGCCGGCCAACGGCCTGCTGGCGACGCGCGAAGCGGTGGTCCGCCGCACGCTGGCCACTACCGGCGTCGAAGTCTCGCCCGAAGCGGTGATGATCCTGCCCGGCGGCAAGCCGACCATGTTCGCGGCCATCCTGATGTTCGGCGAGCCGGGCGCCGAAATTCTCTATCCCGATCCCGGCTTTCCGATCTACCGCTCGATGATCGAGTTCACCGGTGCTGCCCCCATCCCGGTGCCGATGCGCGAGGAGAACGGCTTTGCCTTTTCGGCTGCGGAGACCTTGGCGCTGATCACGCCGAAGACCAGGCTGCTGATTCTCAACTCGCCGGCCAATCCGACCGGCGGCGTCACGCCGCGCGCCGAGATTGAGAAGCTGGTCAAGGGGCTGGAAGCGCACCCGGACGTCGCCATCCTCTCCGACGAGATCTACGACGTGATGACCTATGACGGCGAGACGCACTGCTCGCTGCTCGCCTTCCCCGAAATCCGCGACCGGCTGATCGTGCTCAACGGCTGGTCGAAGACCTGGGCGATGACCGGCTGGCGCATGGGCTGGTCGATCTGGCCGAATGGCGACAAGGGCGCGCATCTCTACGACAAGGTGCGCAAGCTGGCGGTCAATTGCTGGTCCTGCGTCAACGCGCCGAGCCAGTATGCCGGCATTGCCGCCATCGACGGCCCGCAGGACGATGTCGACAAGATGATGCGCGCCTTCGACCGCCGCAGGAAGGTCGTGGTCGAGGGGTTGAATGCCTTGCCCGGCGTTTCCTGCATTACGCCGAAAGGCGCCTTCTATGCCTTCCCCAATGTTTCCAAGACCGGCTGGAAGGCCAAGAAGCTCGCCTCGGCGCTGCTCGAGGATGCCGGCGTGGCGCTGATCGGCGGCCCCGATTTCGGCATTCTCGGCGAAGGCTATGTCAGGCTGTCCTACGCCAATTCCGAGGAGAACATCCTGCGCGCGCTGGAGCGGATCGAGGCGTTCCTGGCGAAGTGAGGACGGCGAAAGGAGAAGCCAGATGTTCTATGCCATTCTTGCCTATCACGAGGAAGAAGCGATTACGGCACTGACGCCTGAGCAGGATGCGGCGCTGATGACCGATCTTCTCCAGATCAACGATCGGCTCTACCAGCAAGGCACCCTTGGGCCGGCGGCCCGGCTCGGCGCGACACAAGACGCCTGCACCTTGCGCGGGCCAGGCACCGGAATGGTTATCGACGGCCCCTTCGCCGAGACCAAGGAACAATTGCTGGGGCTCTATGTCGTCGACTGCGCCAACCGTGACGCCGCCATCGACATTGCGCGCGACCTTCGCCGCGTCAATCCGACCGCCGTCTACGAAATCCGCCCGATTTCGCTATATTTACCCGGCGTGCCGCTTCCGGTCACCCGGCCCTGATTTAGACCGGGTTGAGACTAATTTAGCCTCGCCCGACAAATGGCATCTTCGTCGCCATCACGGTCATGAACAGGACGTTCGCGTCGAGCGGCAGGCTGGCCATATGGAGGACGGCATCGGCGACGCGCTCGACATCCATCACCGCTTCGGCGGCAATGGTGCCGTTGGCTTGCGGCACGCCGACCGTCATCGCTTGCGCCATGTCGGTCAGCGCGTTGCCGATGTCGATCTGGCCGCAAGCAATGTCGTAGGGCCTGCCGTCCAGCGCCAGCGTCTTGGTCAGCCCGGTGATGGCGTGCTTGGTCGCCGTATAGGGCACCGAGCCCGGCCGTGGCGCATAGGCCGATACCGAGCCGTTGTTGATGATGCGGCCGCCCATCGGCTGCTGCCTGCGCATGGCGCCGAACGCGGCGCGAGCACACAGGAACGAGCCGGTGAGATTGACCCCGACGATGTCGTTCCACACGTCGACCGGGATGTCGTCGATCAACGTCGATTTGTAGCTCGTGCCGGCATTGTTGAAGAGCAGGTCGACGCGCCCGAAAGCCGCAGCCACCGTCTCGAACAGATCGTCGACCTGATCGGCCTTGCTGATGTCGCAGGCGAAGGCCAATGCCTTGGCCTGCGTCGGCCCGGCCGCGGCGATCGCATCCTCCAGCACCGGCTTGCGGCGACCGCAGAAGACCGTGTTCCAGCCGGCCTTGAGCAGCGCCGTGGCGACGCTTTTGCCGATGCCCGTACCGGCGCCGGTGACGATGGCGGTTTTATAGTCGGTCATGGCTGTACTCCCTGAAAGGGATGAGGCATCGCAAATGACGGGAACCATGGCAAGCCGGCCCAAAGCCTGTGCTCACAAAAAGGGCGGCCGTTGGCGACCGCCCCTGATCCGAACCGGGCATGGGAGGAGGAAAGCCGATCCGACTGGCTGAAATCATGCGCTCACCGGATTAACGAGAAGCTAACGCCAACGGCGCCGAGCTCCGAGGCTTCCTCTTCAAGCTACCAGCGCGAGCCTGCGACCGGCTTGCCCGTGCTGCCCGCTGCCGGCACCTTCGCCGCCGTCACCGTCGCCTCGACATGGTCGACCAGCGCATCCGGCAGGCCGAGACGGCCGGCAAGCAGGTCGAGATAGCCGCGTTCGGCCCGCGTGTCCGGATCGATGGCAAGACGCGAGGCGGTGTAGAGTTCCAGCTTTTGCGCATCGGTCTTGGCCCCGGCGATCAGCACATCCAGATCGAGCGGCGCCTCCAGTTCCGACATCAGGAATTTCTCCGCTTCGGCGCCGACGCCCGCTAGGCTGAGCTTGCCGGCGATCTTCTGCCGCTCTTCGTCATCGACGTGACCGTCGGCCTTCGCCGCCGAGATCATCGCCCTGACCAGCGTCAGCGTGAATTCGTCTTCGCCCTGCGGCGCTTGCGACGGATGGAAGGCGGTATCGGCCGGCGGCGGCAGCAATTCCGGTTCGCCTGCAGCTTGCGTCTCGGCCGGCGCGTTGCCGTTCTTGTAGTTCTGGTAGGCCTTGTAGGCGAGGCCACCGATCGCAGCCAACCCACCAAGCTTCACCGCCGCACCGGTGACCTGGCGGCCGGGGCCGGTTCCGAGCAGCACCGCGGCCAGCGCACCGGCGGCAAGCGGATTGTCCTTGGCCATCTGCACCGCCTGCCCGGCCTTGTGGCGGACGGTCGATCCGGTGCCGGGAATTTGCGAGCCGAGCAGATCGTCGAGGAGCTTCTTGGGATCGAACATCTATGCCTCCAGAATTGGCCCGGCCGAAGGTGCGCGGGCAGGTTTGCACGTCGAAGACCTAGGTCCCGCAGTTTGACATTACAATGACGGGGTGCATCGTTTTGCCCGCTGCCACGCATGACCTCGAATGGAGGTCTGCTGGGATTTCACGCGGAAATTAAAGTGCTGCAGCCTCCTTCCGCGCCAAAAAACGCGTGTCGAAACCAGCTTCGACTTCGAGTAATGTCGCGGCACGTCGCTTGGGAGGAGCCTGGCATGACCAATGAGACAGCCCGCCAGCCGGCACGCGATCCCCAGGAGCTGGAGCGCCTGCTGATTTCACGGCAATGGGTCGGAGACATTGACGGCATGGCAGCGCTTTTCGAGCAGCATGCCGTCATCGACAGCGGTAGCGGACAACTGACGTTCGGCCGCGAAGCCATCCGGGGGCTGTTCGCGGAGATCACCGCAACCGGCCGAAAATTTCAGTCCGGAGATCAGCGCCCGGCTGTCGTCAATGGCGACCTGGCGCTCACCTCGACCCGGCTTCCCGATGGCACCATCACCACCGAGGTCGCGCGCCGGCAGAACGACGGGACATGGCTGTGGGTCATCGATCGCTTCTCTGTTGCTTGACGTGAAGTTGCTTAACGTGAAGCTAACTTCCGATATGGCGATCGCCGCGCGCTTGCGCCAGCTCGACCTGGTGCTGGCGCTCGGCGTAGCGGGCGCGATCTTCGTTCGAGCGGGCATCGAAGCAATGCGGGCATGAGATGCCGGCAGCATATTTCGGCGACAGCCGGTCTTCTGCAGCCAGCGGATGCCGGCAGGCGCGGCAGAGTTCGGCCTCGCCTTCGAGCAGCCCGTGCGATACCGAAACGCGCTCGTCGAAGACGAAGCATTCGCCTTGCCACAGGCTCTGTTCGCCGGGCACGTCCTCGAGATATTTCAGAATGCCGCCCTTGAGGTGGAACACATCCTCGAAGCCGAGCGACTTCACATAGGCGGTCGCCTTCTCGCAGCGTATGCCGCCGGTGCAGAACATGGCGACCTTGCGCCCCTCGAGCTCGTGCCGATGCTGCTCGACCCAGGCCGGGAATTCGCGGAAGCTGGTGGTGGCGGGATCGACAGCACCTTTGAACGTTCCGAGCGACACCTCGTAGGCGTTGCGCGTGTCGATGACGATGGTGCCCGTATCCGAGATCAGTGCATTCCAGTCGGCCGGCGCAACATAGGTGCCTGCACCTGCCGCCGGATCGATATTGTCCACGCCCATGGTGACGATCTCGCGCTTCAACCGCACCTTCATGCGGTGGAACGGCATCGTTGCGGCGCTGCTGTATTTGATCTCGAGACCGGCGAGACCGTCGATGGATTCGAGATGATCGATGAGCGCCGCGATTGCCGGTTCACTGCCGGCGACCGTGCCGTTGATGCCCTCACGCGCCAACAGCAGCGTGCCTTTGACGCCGCGCGCGCAGCAGAAGGCGGCGAGCGGCGCGCGCAGCGCCTCGAAGGTGTCGAGCCGGGCGAAGCGGTAAAGCGCGGCAACGCGGAAGGCTTGGCTGGGAAGTGTCATCACCAAGCCACTAGACGCTCACGACAGCCGGATCAAGGCAGAGCCGGGAGCGGTCTGATCGCGGAAGGTTTCGAACACCACGCGTGACATCGCGACACGCCGCGTTTCGTGGACAGAAAAACCGCCTTCTGCTAACCGGTCGACTTGATCAACAGAGGAGAGACGACGAATGCCCAGCACGACCGAAAAGCTCCTGTCGCTCCTCAACGGCCAGCCGGTCATACCGGTGCTGAAGATCGCCAATCCCGCCGACGCGGTGCCGCTGGCCCGGGCGCTGGCCAGCGGTGGCCTGCCGGTGATCGAGATCACGCTGCGCACCGCCGACGCGCTGGAGGCGATCCGCCGGGTGGCAGGCGACGTCGAAGACGCGGTCGTCGGCGCCGGCACCATCCTGGACGCCCGCCAGTTCGGCGAGGCGGCGGCCGCCGGTTCGAAGTTCATCGTCAGCCCCGGCATCACCCGCGAGCTTCTCGCGGCAGCCAAGGACAGCGACGTGCCGTTGCTGCCCGGCGCCATTACGCCGGGAGAGGTCATGGCCGCCCGCGAAGCCGGCCTGCGCTTTCTGAAATTCTTCCCGGCCGAACAGTCGGGCGGCATTGCCTCGCTCAAGGCTTTCGCCGCGCCGCTTGCCGACGTGAAATTCTGCCCGACCGGCGGTATCACCGGCAAGAACGCCGCCGACTACCTCAGCCTGCCCAACGTCATCTGCGTCGGCGGTTCCTGGGTGGCGCCGGACGATCTGGTCAAGGCCGGCAAATGGGACGAGATCGAAGCCTTGGCACGCGCTGCGAGCAAGCTCGGGCGATAACGTCTTCTGCATCAAAAGCCGCCGCCGATCTGGCCGATCCGGTTCGCCGGCTGGTTCCCGCTCATGGGCTCGAACCACGATTCACGCCTTCAAAGGGCGCTGTCCTACCATTAGACGAAGCGGGAGAATGCCGACCAGTGGTTAGCATCCCTGGATGAAGGAAGCCAGTGCCGGCGGTGGAGGCAGCCGCGCGAGGTGCCCAGCGCGGCCTACTCGGTCTTGAAGCGGGCAACCGACATGAACTTGACGGCTTTGCCGGTGAACCGGTTTGCGTCGGCCATCTCGTTGCCCGGTTGGAAGCCTATCGTATAGACCTCGCTCGGTGCCGTACGGACGAAGTCGTAGGCGTAGCGCGGCGCCGTTGTCGCATCTGAAACGGTTGCGACATACTCACCGCTGTGCAGCGCCCACCGGGCGGACTGCGGCGCGGCGGCGACCACCACCGGCTTGGGGCCGGGCTTCAGGTCGCGGGCGGTGGCCCTGGGTTCCTTGCGTGTGGTCTTCACGCCTGCACCGATGACGGCGGCCGGATCGGAGCCTGCCGGGCGGGCAACGATGGCCTCGCGCGGCGATGCCCCGTCGCTCGATGCCCCGTCGTCGCTCGCCGGTTCCTCGAACACCGATGCTTGCTCGGAAAGCGACGCGACCTTGTATTCGTCGGTCGCGCTGACCCGTTCCAGAACGGCCTTGACCTCGTCGGGCTGGGAACTGTCGGGCCGCGCCGACGGCAATACCGAGAATGCGTCGGTGGCGGTGTTGCTCCGCTCGGCCGCACTCGCCAGCGCCAGCAACACTTGCTTGTCCTGCGGCGCAAGACCCACCGACGAAAGATCGGCCGGCAGCGAATGATTGGGCCGCCAGCTCGGCACGGGAATGTTGTTTGCCGCGACCTGCACCGGGCCGGCCGCAGCAGACGGGTCTGCTATGCCGAACGGAACATTTGCCGGCGCCACGCTTGCCGGCGCTTGCGCGGTCGCCACCGCCTGTTCAGTCGATCCAGCCGCATCCGCCACGCCGAACGGAACGTTTTCAGGCGGCTGGGCGCCGACGTCGGTCTTCGGACGCGGAGCAAAATCCGGCAGCGGAATGCTGCGGGCAGGCAATGCCGCGATGATCGTCTCCGGCGTGTCGTTCTCCGGTTCAGGCGCAGGCGCCGGAGCATCGGCGACTTCCGGAATCTGAGCGCGCTTGGCATCCTGAGGCGCCACGATGGCAATGCCAGGCAGGTTGCTGCTCTTGGCGGACGGCGCCGGCTTCACGTTACGGGGCTTTGGCGCCGGCTCGGCCATCGCCACATCGGCGCTGTCGTCCGCCTCGTCGTCGCCACCGCCGAAGAGGGCTGCCAGGAACCCACGGGATTTTTTGGCACCGCCGCTTGCGCTGGCGAGTTCGATGGCCGGTGCGCCGGCGCCCTTGCGGGCTTTGTAGGAGGCGAGCGCCTGTTGATAGCCAGGCAGCGGCTTGCCGTCGCTCGGCACATGCAGCGTCTTGCCGTTGGGGAACACGCGCGCCAGTTCCTGGCGGCTGATGCCGGGCCAGTGGCGTACATTGCCGACATCCATATGCACGAACGGCGAGCCGGAACTGGGATAGTAGCCGACGCCGCCGCCCTGCATCCTGAGGCCGACGTCGCGCAGCTTCTTCAGCGGCACGCCGGGAATATAGAAATCCATCGCCCTGCCGAGCATGTGCTGGCTTTTTTCGGCGACGCCCCTGCTGCGGCTGCGCAGCATCGAATTCGTGGCCGGCGAACGATAGCCGCAGACGACCTGGATGTAGTCGGTCGCGCCGCTCTCCCGATAGGCCTCCCAGACCAGGTCCAGCAGGCGCGGATCCATCTTGGTCGGCTCGTTGCGACGCCAGTCGCGCAGGATGATGTTGATCTTTCGCAAGCCCGCCTGGTCGTAGCGCCCGTTGCGCTTGTAGACGATCTCCGCCTTTTCATGCGTGTGGAGATGATAGAGCTTCAGCGAACGTGTCTCGGCGCTGGCGCCGGTTGCCGCTGCTGCAAGGAACCCGACGGCAACAATCACCGCTGCCAGCCATCTCGGCCAGACGCTCATGTGATAATGCCGCCCGTTTTTGTGTCGTTCGATTCTGTTCAAATCAAAAGGCCTTGCAGGCTGCCGTTTTGTCCCCGGATTTGACCAAACGGATGCGTGGTGTGTGCATCCGAATATCGATCCTAATGGTTAATCATCGCTTATTGAAGCCGAAATGCGGTAACACGGTGGCGATATCCCGCCAAAAATATTGCGCAGGATATCTTGGTAAACCGCTGGTTTAGATCATGTTTTGGCGCCAGCTCGAAACACGATCTGTTACCGTCCGCCTTAATACGTGAACACTGTGGCGAACACCTCGTTTCGAGGCGCAGTTGCGTGGAATGATGTCCGGATGAGAACCGGCTTGGCCCTGTGACTCAGGAAGCGAGCCGTTCGACGCGGCCGGTTTCCGGGTCGATGCCGTATTCCTTGAGCTTGCGGTAGAGCGTCGACCGGCCGATGCCGAGGCGGCGGGCGACTTCGCTCATCTGGCCGTTATAGTGATCGATGGCGAGCTTGATCATTTCGAGTTCGACGTCGGCCAGCGCACGCACATTGCCGCGCTCGTCGAGCGCCCGCAGCGTGCCGAAACGAGGCTTGGCTGGTGCATCGGCGTCGGCGGCTGCGATGCCGCCAGCGGCCGATATGTTGTCGCGCGGCTGGCTGCCCGAAGCCACTCCGGAAGCTGGCCACCCTGGAGTTGGCCCCCCTGAAGCTGGCCACCCTGGAGCTGGCAAGGCGATACCCGAATCGAGATTGACCGTGCCCTCGACTTGCGCCCGGATCTGCGGGAATTCTTCTTCGGTCAGCATGTCGCCGTCGGCGAGCACCGAAGCCCGGAAGACGGCGTTTTCGAGCTGCCTTATGTTGCCCGGCCAGTCATAGGCCTGCAGCATGGCAAGCGCCGCAGGCGAGATGCCTCGCAGGCGGTGGCGCGGATCGGCGGGCGCCACCTTCTCCATGAAGTGCTCAACCAGATACGGGATGTCGTCGCGACGGTCGCGCAATGGCGGCACGAAGATCGGATAGACGTTCAGCCGATAGAACAGGTCCTCGCGGAACTTGCCGTCCTTGACCTGCTGCAGCAGGTTGCGATGGGTTGCCGAGATCAGCCTGATGTCGACCCTGACGGTCGAGCGCCCGCCAACCGGATCGACCTCGCCGTCCTGTACGGCGCGCAACAGCTTGACCTGCACGTCGAGCGGCAGGTCGCCGATTTCGTCAAGGAACAGCGTGCCGGTGTGCGCTTCGACGAACTTGCCGGTATGTTTTTCGGTGGCGCCGGTGAACGAGCCCTTCTCGTGCCCGAACAGGATCGATTCGACCAGATTGTCGGGGATGGCGCCGCAATTGACGGTGACGAAGGGTCTCGAGCGGCGGTCGCCGCTGCCCTGGATGGCGCGCGCCACCAGTTCCTTGCCGACGCCGGATTCACCTTCGATCAGGATCGGAATGTTGGACGCCGCCGCCTTGCGGCCGAGCCGGATCACCCGATCCATCGCCGGACTGTGGGTGATCATGTCCTTGAACGTCAGATGGCCGCCGCGCTGCCGTGACGAGCGCTTCACTTCGCCTTCGAGCGCTTCGACCTTGAGGGCGTTGCCGATCGACGCCTGCAGCCTATCGGGGGAGGCCGGCTTGACGACGAAGTCGAAGGCGCCGTGACGCATTGCCGAAACGACGGTTTCGATGCCGCCCTGCGCGGTCTGCACGATGACGGGAATGTGGATGCCACGCTCGCGCATCGCCTTCAGCACGCCGATGCCGTCGAGCCCGGGCATCATAAGGTCGAGGATGACCACCGACACGTCGCGCGCATTGGGTCCGTCGACAAACTCGAGACCCGCCTCGCCGCCATCGGCGACGATCGCGGTGTGGCCGAATTTCGTCACCGCCGCCTCGAGAAGCCTGCGCTGCACGGGATCGTCATCGACTATGAGTATGGAAGCTGCCATGACTGATCCGACCGTGCCCGCCCGAGAATGCGCCCTATGGATCATCTTGGCACAGGGTTCTAAATAAGCTTTCAAAAAACCCGGTGAATGAATTCCTTAGGATTTGACCGGCTTCTCGTTTCCTCGAATTTTTGTGTCTGGAAGGATCGGCAATGCGCATGGTTTTTGCTCGAAAGCTGGCGGCGGCGCCCGGTCAGGGCGTGGCGGAGCTTGGCGACCTGCCGGAATGGAATCTGGCCGATCTCTATTCGGGCATGGAAGCGCCCGAGTTGAAGCGCGACATCGCCAAGGCCGCCGTCGATGCCATCGCCTTCGAGAGCCGTTGGAAAGGCACGCTCGCCGCCGAGGCCGGGCGTGGCAGCGCCGGCAGGCTTGGCGAGACGCTTCAGGCCTATGAAGCGCTGGAGGAGCTGATCGGCCGCATCGTCTCCTATGCCGGGCTTGTCTATGCCGGCAACACGTCGGATCCGCAGCGCGCCAAGCTCTATGGCGACATCCAGGAAAAGATGACCGATGCCAGCGCGCACCTGCTGTTTTTCGCGCTCGAGCTGAACCTCATCGACGATGGCGCGATCGAAAACGCACTCGCGGCCGATCCGGCCTTCGCCCATTACCGGCCCTGGGTGCTCGATCTGCGCAAGGACAAGCCCTATCAGCTCGAAGACCGCATCGAGCAGCTCTTCCATGAAAAATCGATCACCGGGCGCGGGGCCTGGAACCGCCTGTTCGACGAGACGATGACCGATTTGCGCTTCGACGTCGACGGCGAGGAGCTGACGCTGGAGCCGGCACTCAATCGCCTGCAGGACGCAGACAGCGAGGTGCGCCGCCGGGCGTCCGAGGCGCTGGCCACGACCTTCCGCAAGAATTTGCGCGTCTTTACGCTGGTCACCAACACGCTGGCCAAGGACAAGGAGATTTCTGACCGCTGGCGCGGCTTCGAGGACATTGCCGATTCCCGCCACCTCGCCAACCGCGTCGAACGCAGCGTGGTGGATGCACTCGCCGCCGCGGTTCGCGACGCCTATCCACGCCTGTCGCATCGCTATTACGCGATGAAGGCGCGCTGGCTCGGCATGGAGGTGATGAACCACTGGGACCGCAATGCGCCATTGCCCGAGACCCCGCAGGCAGTCATCGGCTGGGACGAGGCCAAGAACACCGTGCTTTCCGCCTACCAGCGCTTTTCGCCCGACATGGCGGAGATCGCCAGAACTTTCTTCGACCGCAACTGGATCGATGCACCGGTGAGACCCGGCAAGTCGCCTGGCGCCTTCGCGCATCCGACCGTGCCTTCGGCGCATCCCTATGTGCTGCTCAACTACATGGGCAAGCCGCGCGACGTGATGACGCTGGCGCACGAGCTCGGCCACGGCGTGCACCAGGTGCTGGCCGGCGGCCAGGGCGCCCTGATGGCATCGACGCCGCTGACGCTGGCCGAAACCGCATCGGTGTTCGGCGAAATGCTGACCTTCCGCTCGCTGCTCGAGCAGACCACCGACAAGCGCGAACGCAAGGCCATGCTCGCCCAGAAGGTCGAGGACATGATCAACACGGTCGTGCGCCAGATCGCCTTCTACGAGTTCGAGCGCAAAGTGCATGCCGAGCGCAGGAGCGGCGAACTGACCTCCGACAAGCTCGGCCAGTTCTGGTTGGAAGTGCAGGCGGAAAGCCTCGGGCCGGCGATCAAGCTGCGCGAAGGGTACGAGATTTTCTGGACCTATATCCCGCATTTCATCCACTCGCCTTTCTACGTCTATGCCTATGCATTCGGCGATTGCCTGGTGAACTCGCTCTACGCGGTCTACCAGAACGCCGAGCGCGGCTTTCAGGAGAAATATTTTGCCATGCTGCGCGCTGGCGGCACCAAGCATCATTCCGAGCTTCTGGCACCGTTCGGCCTCGACGCGGCCGACCCTGCCTTCTGGCAGATCGGGCTTGGCGTGATCAGCGGACTGATCGACGAGCTGGAAGCACTGGACAATTGATGCGCAACACTGGGTGATGCGCAACACCGGATGACCGGGTTTTCCAGAACAGTTTAGCTGCAATGCATATTGGCG
The DNA here is from genome assembly GCF_040320905.1 of Mesorhizobium sp. M0590. Taxonomy (NCBI): domain Bacteria; kingdom Pseudomonadati; phylum Pseudomonadota; class Alphaproteobacteria; order Hyphomicrobiales; family Phyllobacteriaceae; genus Mesorhizobium; species Mesorhizobium sp. M0590. The sequence goes on along the minus strand of NZ_JAMYQN010000008.1, from coordinate 242,411 downwards.
ATGGTTCTATTCTTGTCTTGGATATTTGTTCTTAAATAACTTTCCATGGAAGTTTTCCGTTAGATTCCCGTAAGCTGTATGATAGCGTCCGCCCTCAAGCTCAGCCGGGCACGAATGGATCCGGTCGGAAAATCCCGACCGGTCATGGCGTGTCGGCGGATGCGACAACGGTTGTTGGCCAGGGGCAAACCGGTCGCCGACAGCTCGATCGAAGCCGGCTGTTCTGCAAATTGCGGAACCACCATCGAATGGTCCTTCGCCGAGGTCATGGCTCCACAGGCCAGGGCGGACGGATCGGACTGGAGAGAGAAAGACAATGGGCACTTTTTTCTACATGCTCCTGGCGTTCCTGGTAGGTGTGTTGGTTGGCTGGTTCATTTGGGGACGCCTGCGTGGCGAACTCGACAGTTTGCGCGGCGATCTAGACCGCACGCGCAGCGAACGCGACAGATTGCGGGCCGATAGCGACCGTCTGACCGGTGAGTTGGATGCATGCGGCCGCGCCCGCGCCGATCTCGAACGCCGGCTGGGCGAGGCGAAAACCACCCAGGCGCCAACCGCGAAGGCGGCAACAGCCAAGGCGCCAGCCGCCAAGACCGGCGCGACCAAAGCCGCGATGCAGGCGCCGTCAACGCTGATGTCGACATCCGCACCGGCTAAACCGGCGCCGAAGAAATCTGCAACGGCGAAGGCCGCGACCGCGCCACGCGCAAGTGCCGCGAAAACGGCAACGCCGAAACCGCCTGCATCGAAAGCGAGCGCCGCGCCGACGACCGCGCCAGCGGCAAGCAAGGCTGCGCCGGCGGCAAAGAAAGCCGCGACCGGCAAGGCAACAGCCACCGCGGCAGGCAAAGCCAACGATCTGCGTCGCCTGATCGGCATCGGCCCCACCAACGAGCGGCTGCTCAAAGGGCTTGGGGTCACGACCTATGCCCAGATCGCCGCCTGGACGCCCGACGATGTCAAGCGGATCGAGGCGACGTTGAATTTCGACGGCCGTATCGAACGTGAACGCTGGATCGAGCAGGCGAAACTGCTTGCCGCCGGCGACGAAAAGGAATTTGCGCGCCGCTTCCCGACCGCGGGAGAAGCCAGCAACACCTGATCCATCGCAGGCGGCATCTGGAACAAGGCGGCGCCCTCTGGCGCCGCATTTGTTTTTGCCGCCGCGCCTTTGCGTCTTGAGACGCCGCTCCCTCGATTGCACACGGTCGAGCCCCCATATAGATCGATCGCTGGTGACCGCAGCATCCGAGCCTTATGTCCCTGCCCCTGCCCTTTGCAATTTTCAGGAACGACGAGACCGCGCGGCAGCTCGTTTTCGACCGGCCGGCCGAGATAATCGCAGCGCATGGCGAGGCGGACTTTTTGCCTGCCCTGGAAGCCGCGCAGGTAGCACATGACGGCGGCAAATGGCTGGCCGGTTATTTCTCCTACGAGGCCGGTTACCTGCTCGAACCCAAGCTCGTTCCGCTGCTGCCGGCCGGCCGCCGCGCCCCGCTTTTCTGCCTCGGCGTGTTCGACGCGCCAGTCGAGGAGACGATCGCGCCAGGCGATCTGCCGGCTAGCAACGGCCCAATCTTCGACGCCAAGGCAGCCTGGTCTTCGGACGACTACGCCAAACGCTTTGCCAGGCTGCATGACCATATTCGCAAGGGCGACTGCTACCAGGGCAATCTGACCTTTCCGGTCCGCGCGCAATGGTCGGGCGATCCGCTGGCCGCCTTCAACGCGCTGACCGAACGCCAGCCGGTGAAGTATGGCGCGCTGGTCGCGCTCGGCGATCCGATCGTCTTGTCGCGTTCGCCCGAACTGTTCTTCGAGGTGGACGCGGAAGGCATGATCGAGACGCATCCAATGAAAGGCACCGCGCCGCGCGGCGCCACCAAGGCCGAGGACGATCGCCTGAAAGCGTTCTTGCGCAACGACGAGAAGAACCAGGCCGAGAACCGGATGATCGTCGATCTCCTGCGCAACGACATCTCACTGATCAGCGAGGTTGGCACGCTCGATGTGCCGGAGCTTTTTCGCATCGAGAGCTACCCGACGGTCCACCAGATGGTGAGCCGCGTGCGGGCAAAACTTTTGCCCGGCCTCGCCATCCGCCAGATTTTCGCCGCGCTGTTCCCCTGCGGTTCGATTACCGGCGCGCCGAAGATCCGCGCCATGGAGATCCTGCGCGAGCTGGAAGGTGGCCCGCGTGACGTCTATTGCGGCGCCATAGGCTGGATCGCGCCCGGCGGCCGGATGCGCTTTTCGGTGGCGATACGCACCATCTCGCTCTTTGCCAATGGCGAGGCGGTCTACAATGTCGGCGGTGGCGTCGTCTTCGATTCGACAGCCGAAGAGGAGTACCAGGAGTGTCTGCTGAAAGCCCGTTTCGCGACGGGAACACTGCCGATTTCGAACTGATCGAAACAATGCGCTGGGAACCCGGCTCGGGTTTCGTCCGTTTCGACCGCCATCTCGCGCGGCTTTACGGTTCGGCAAGCGAACTCGGCTTCGCCTGCGACCCGCAAAGGGTCGGCGAAGCGCTGATGAATGCGGTCGGCCGCCAGCACATCGCATTGCGCACTCGCCTCGTCCTGTCGCGCAAGGGCGAAGTGGCGGTGTCGGTGCAGCCCTACGAGCCGCTCGCCGCAGACAAGGTCTGGACCCTGCAGCTGGCGCGCGTGCGGCTTGATTCGAGCGACATGCTGCTGCGCCACAAGACCAGCGGCCGACAAACCTATACGCGCGCCCGCGCCGAATATCTCGCCAGCCGCGCCAACGAGGTGCTGCTCGCCAATGAGCGCGGCGAAATCTGCGAGGGCACGATCACCAACGTCTTTGCCGATTTCGGCGACGGCGTGCTGGCCACGCCGCGGCTCGATTGCGGCCTGCTGCCTGGCGTCCTGCGCGGCGAACTGCTGGATCAAGGCCGCGCCGGTGAAGCGGTCTACACGTGGAACGAACTGCAATCGGCCAAGGCGCTGTTCGTCGGCAACTCGCTGCGCGGATTGATCCCGGCGCGGCTGGGCTGAAGCATCTGGAGACAACAATGTTCGTGGTTTCGCTGAACTACAAGGTGCCGCTGACCGAGATCGACTGCCTGCAGCAAGCGCATGTCGAGTGGCTGAAGGCCTGCTATGCGCAAGGTATCTTTGTCGCCTCCGGGCCAAAGCGGCCAAGGACCGGCGGCATCATCATCGCGCGCGGTCCACGCGAGGAGCTCGATGCCAGACTGGCGGACGATCCCTTCGCCAAGGCAGGTGCCGCCGATTACGAAATCACCGAATTCACGGCGAGAATGGCCGCTGCCGCACTGGAAGCCTACAAAGAGGCATGAGTTTCCGCCCACCGACCCACACACCCTATGACGGCTCGTCGAAACTGTTCACCATCGGGCTGAAGCCGCTCAATCTCGATAGATGGATCGAGGTCGACCAATATCTGCTGCCCTATCTTGCCGAGAAATGCCGGCTTTACGCGGAAATTCCCGACAAGGTTTTTGTCGAGGAGCAAGCAACGCGCGACGCCCAGCGCGAAGTGCTCGATCTGGTCGGTGCGCATCTGGCGGCGAACTTTCCTGAGACCCACAGGCGTACCGCCGACGGGATCGAGGTGATCGGCGGCACCGACGATCTCGAAGGCTCGGGCACCGCAGCTTCTTTCAGCGATGCGCCGCTTGCCGCGGCCTCGTTGCTCGTCCAGGAAGATTTGATCCTGATGCGCCGCGACGAGAGCGGCTGGCGTCTGGCGGCCGGCTCGCTCTGCTTCCCCTCGTCATGGTCGCTGATCGAAAAATTCGGCAAGCCGCTGCAGCAGATCCACGCGCCGGTACCGGGTTTCGGCCCGGGCACACGCCCGGCCGATCTCATCAACCGCATGTTCGACGGCCTCCAGGGCCAAGCCGTCGAGCGCTACAACTGGTCGATCCAGGCGGGCGACGCGCTCTACCATCCGCTCTCCAACCTCGAACGCATCGACCGCGCCAGCTGTCGCCCGTCGAGATTCCCGGATGGCGACATCGACGCCCATGCCTTTATCCGCGTCGAACGGCAGACGCTGAGAAAGCTCCCCGTTTCGGGCGACGTACTCTTCACCATCCGCATCCATCTCGACCCGCTCGCCGTGCTGGAACGCCACCCCGACCGCGCGGCGCTCGCGGCGTCCTTGGCCGAACAACTTCTGGCGCTGGACGAGCCACAACTCGACTACAAGGGGATGACCGCCGACCGTGACCGGCTGGTCGCGTGGCTCAGGGCGCTAGTGCTGTCCTAAATCGCGGCCAGGCCCAGCAGCAGGATCGCGGACATTGCGGTAAAGACGGTGACGTTGACATCCCACCGCCAGCCCGCCGGTCCAAACGGCGGCCGGAACGGCGGATAGCCGTTCTCGTCATACAGCACGCCACCGTAGATCGGCCGCGAGAGCATGGCCGCGAAGAATGCTCCATACATAGCCGCGGCCAATCCCCCGGCGAGATAGAGCCGCTCGGCTTCGAGTTGTCCCTTGATCCAGATAAGTCCGAGCGCAATCAGCGCCACACCGGTGTAGCTCAGCACCTGCCAGACGACATGAAACCGGGCGTGTGGGGTCCACAACGGATTGGTTGCATGTGTGGCGTTGAAGTCGGCTTTGATCGTCGCTACGCCGTAGCCCACGGTCGCGACGCTTAGCAGAATTCGGGCAAGCAGATGACTATCGTAAGCGAGCTCCATCGCATTTTCCTCCCTTATGCAGGAACGACTTGAATGGCACCCTGGGCACAGAAGAGCTGCCCATCGGCCAGCCGCGCATAATTATGGACGATCCCCTTCTCGTGATCCTGCAACTGCACGATGAAGTTGCCGCTCTGCTCCGTCTAACTCGCGAGCACGAGATTCGGGCGTACGCTGGTCAGGTCGACCTTGACCATCTCGTCGATTTCGGTGGTCCCGATCGACGCCTGGATATGCAATTCCTGCGGCGAGAAAAACGTCAGCCGTGGTACGAAGGGGCCGAAAACGCAGTCGAAAGTCTTGCCGACGAGCGAAGCTGGAAAAGCATCGGTTTCTGCCATCATCCTCTCCTTGGGCATGGCCGCCGCTGCGGGCCACGCCATTTGACGATTCTCGGTGTCGCAGTCGCATAAACATCCGAATATATGCCCTTGGAGCGCTCCAAGGAATACGATCCGCCTATTTCGGTTTTGAGTCAATAAAATTCTTGGAGCGCTCCAAAAAATGGTCTACCTCAGGAAAAACGAGTGAATCGCCAATGCCAACCCTAGCCGATGTCGGCAAGGCTGCCGGAGTTTCCCGGGGGACTGTCTCCAACGTCTTCAACCGGCCGGAGCTGGTCAGGCCCGAATTGCGCGAGCGCGTCGAAGCGGCCGCGCGAGCGCTCGGGTTTGGCGGCCCCGATCCGAAAGGACGATTGCTGCGGGACGGCAAGTTCAATGCCATCGGGTTCATGCCGCCTGGCGCCTACGCCATCTCCGAAGTGATGAGAAGCCCCTATGGCCGTGAGCTGGTGCTCGGCGTTTCGCTCGCCTGCGACGAGGCTGGAACGACGCTCAGCCTTGTAAACGGCACCGATGACACGCGCTTCGCCAGCATCCGCGATGCGCTGGTTGACGGCTTTATCCTTGGTCACAGCGCCGACATTGGTCTCATAATTTCGGTACAGAGACGGCGTCTGCCCTTCGTCATTCTCGAAAGCGACGCGGGTCCCGACATCAATTCGATAAAGATCGACGGTAGGAGTGGAGCGGTTGCTGCCGTCCGGCATTTGATCGGGCTGGGGCACCGGCATTTTGCCATCCTTTCGGTGCGCCGGACTCCCGGCCCGCCGATTGTCCACATGCCCGGACAGGCAACGCGCCCGCTTCTGGCCGGCTTCCCGCTCGACGATGAAAGGCTCGATGGTTTCAAACAGGGTTTGGCGGAGGCGAATTTGTCGATCGACGATGTCCCGATCATCGAGACGATACCAGGCGAGCCGTCTGCCGGAGCAGTGGTGTTCGACAGGGCGCCTGAAGTAACCGCGATCCTGACCATGTCGGATTGGCAGGCGATCACAATACTGGACGAGGCGGTTCGCCGCGGCATCGACGTGCCGGGCCACGTATCGGTCGTTGGCTTCGATGGGACCGCTGAATCCGCACGCACCACGCCTCCGATGACCACTGTGGCGCAAGACGTGATCGGAAAAGGCAGGCTGGCCGCCCGAATGGTTCTTGACAATGAGGCCCCCCGCCAGGTCGTTCTGCCGGTAGAACTGGTGGTTCGAGCCTCCACGGCCGGGCCGAGGGCAAAAGTCCGCTGAAACGCGCGGATGCGCCATCCGCATCAGGGGCGGCGCTGGCAGCGTCTTTTCGCTAAGCAGCGTCTGACACTGAACGGGGCACAACTTGACTATAAGGGCCTGACAGCCGACCGTGACTGTCGGCGGAAGACAACTGTAACTTGTGGCTTGGGGGAACAATGATCCAGCATCTTGGCAGGCCGGTCACGTTCATGGCCGCGATCCTGGTACTGTCGACAGCAGCTGAGGCGGAGCCGGTGACTTATGCCGGCAAGCTTGGAAAAAGCGATATCGTCGTCGAATTCACCGGCGACCCCGCGACCGCCGACGGCCCGCTGGCCGGCCGCTACTTCTACCGCTCGAAGGGCGTCGATATCCCGCTGCAGGCCAGGTTGCAGAAGGGCAGCAAGTTCGAACTGGCCGAGGAGGAGGCATGCGGCGCCGATAATTGCGATGACGGAAAGGCCGCGCCGATCGCCGCTGTGTGGCGCCTGGCCTCATCCAGTAACGGCAAGACCCTTGAAGGCAGCTGGAACGGAAAGAAGGCGCTGCCGCTCAGATTGGAACGGGTCGCAAGTCGGCAAGTGACCGGGAACGAGCCCAGCACCCCGCTCGATCTCTACGATTTCAGCTTCATGAACTTCTTCGCCATGACACGCCGCTCACTATGGAAACGTCCCCTTATGACTATCTGCGGATGGACACTCAGCTCGATAACGGCAAGACGACTGGCTGGCCGGACGCAACCTACCGCTATGTTGTCGACCCTCGCACCAAATTCGCCACGCCGCGCATTGTCGAACTGTCCGCCAACGTTCTGATCGAGGCCGCGAATGCTCTGCTGCAAGACAGGCACTGGCGCGCAAACATCGGCGCACTGGGCTGTGTGGCGGCGCAATATGCCGGCTTCAACGAAGGCGGGCCGATTGACAGCATGAACGACGGCACGCTCGGCGGCTATGAGGACAGCACATTCGAAGTGAGCTCGCTGACGTCGAGGCTGATGAGCTGGCGGGAGTCCGGCAGCATCTTCTGCGGCGGAGCGCATCCGACCAACTATTCGGACGCCTACATCATGGATATGCGCCGCGGCGTCCTGCTTGGCCTTCAGGACATTTTCTCGGATACGGTGGATGGCAAGCCCGGTCCTTCCCTCGCCTCCTTGGTCAAGCAGCGGCGCAAGAAACCGACCGATCAGACCGATATCGATCACGAAGCCGAATGCGGCATGGACGATCTCATCGGCGAATATCTAGCGGTCAGCCTCTGGCGTGAGGGCGACAAGCAGGTTCTGGTGTTCGGGCTCCAGACCCTATTGCATGCCATCCAGGCCTGCGCCGACGATCTGCTGGAACTGCCGGTCTCCGGGGCACGTGACCTCTTCAAGCCTGAATTCGCAAGACTGGTCGAGCCGTAGCCGGGATGGCGCGGCGTGAGGCCGGCCGTCCGCTTTTCGCTTTATTGTGACAATGATCTATGGTTTGTCGCGCCGCGGCCAAGCCGCTGTTCCGAAGCGTTTTTTGAGGGAGTAATCGATAAATGGCGAATGAAAACTGGCCCGTTTACGGTGAGATCACCGGCCCTGTAGTGATGATCGGCTTCGGCTCGATCGGACGGGGCACGCTGCCGCTGATCGAGCGCCATTTCAAATTCGACAAGTCGCGCATGACGGTCATCGACCCGCGCGACACCGACCGCAAATTGCTCGACGAGCGCGGCATCACCTTCATGCAGGATGCGGTGACCAAAAAGAACTACAAGAAGCTGCTGACACCGCTTTTGACCAATGGCGGCGGCCAGGGCTTTTGCGTCAACCTGTCGGTCGACACTTCCTCGCTTGAGCTGATGAAGCTCTGCCGCAAGCTTGGCGTCCTCTATATCGACACGGTGGTCGAACCCTGGCTCGGCTTTTATTTCGACGAGAAGGCCGACAACGCCTCACGCACCAACTATGCGCTGCGCGAGACCGTACGTACTGAAATCGCGAAGAACCCTGGCGGCACCACGGCGATCTCGTGCTGCGGCGCCAATCCGGGCATGGTCTCGTGGTTCGTCAAGCAGGCACTGGTCAATCTCGCCACAGATCTTGGCCTCGACTTCTCGGAACCCGCGCAGCACGATCGCGAAGGCTGGGCCAGGCTGATGAAGAAGGCCGGCGTCAAGGGCATCCATATCGCCGAGCGCGACACCCAGCGCACCAAGAAGCCCAAGCCGATGAACGTGTTCTGGAACACCTGGTCGGTCGAAGGCTTCATTTCGGAAGGGCTGCAGCCGGCCGAGCTCGGCTGGGGCACGCATGAGGCGTGGATGCCGAAGAACGCCAAAAGCCACAAGAACGGTTCGAAGGCCGCGATCTATCTGGAGCAGCCCGGCGCCAATACACGCGTGCGCACATGGTGTCCGACGCCCGGCCCGCAATACGGTTTCCTGGTGACACACAACGAAGCGATCTCGATTGCCGATTTTTTCACGCTGCGCGGCAAGAAGGGCAAGGTGCAATACCGGCCGACCTGCCATTACGCCTATCATCCCTGCAACGACGCCGTGCTGTCGCTGCACGAGATGTTCGGTGTCGCCGGCAAGGCTCAGCCCGTGCATCACGTGCTCGACGAAAATGAACTGGTCGATGGCGTCGACGAACTCGGCGTGCTGCTCTACGGCCACGCCAAGAACGCCTACTGGTACGGCTCGCAGCTGTCGCTGGCCGAGGCGCGCAAGCTGGCGCCCTATCAGAACGCCACCGGCATGCAGGTCACGTCGGCGGTGCTGGCCGGCATGGTCTGGGCGCTGGAAAATCCCGAGGCCGGCATCGTCGAAGCCGACGAGATGGATTACAAGCGCTGCCTCGACGTGCAGAACCCATATCTCGGGCCGGTCAGGAGCTATTATACCGACTGGACGCCGCTCGACAATCGGCCTGGTCTGTTTCCCGAGGATCTCGACACCAAAGACCCGTGGCAATTCCGCAACATCCTCGTTCGATAGCAGCGTTGCCTCGACACTCCGCCAGCTTGCAATCGCCCGGAAATCGGGCGATTGAAGAGGGGCGGCCTAGAGCGACGTGCGTCCATTTGGACGCACAAAGTACGCTCTAGCACTTTGAATGTGCGCATCGTGCTTTCCGAAAATCGGATCGATTTTGGGCCGATGCGAGAGGAGAGGATCTTGAAGATGACGATTGCGCAAAGACTGCTTTCGGCTGGCATTGCCGCGGCCGCTACGGTCGCGTTGGCGGCCTGCACGACAACCGGCCCAGGCGAGCCGCCGGTGATCACGGCCAAGGGGGTTGAAGGCTCCTGGATCGACGCGCAGGGCACGGGCTTGTCGACCTTCAAGGGCGGCAGCTTCGCGACCGTCGCCACCGATACCGGCCAGAAGCTTGCCGATGGCAGCTACACCATGACCGGCGGCACCTCGGTCGAGATCCATGGCACTTCGCTGATCCGCCAGACGCCAATCAGCTTCAACTGCTTGATGGTCTCCACCAGCCAGCTCAATTGCACCAGCGCGAGCGGACAGAATTTTGTGCTGACCAGGCGCACCTGAAATCCGATTCCGAATTTACTTTGCACAAGGGCGGCGGCTTCAAGCCGCCGTCTTCTTGCGCCGGCAAAGCTGATGCCGATTTCCGCTTGCATCGACTGAAACGCGATGTGAACATAGCCCAAGAGGGCTGTTACATCCCAGTCAAACAAGAGCGTTAAACGCCTCTGGTCAAGTTATCCGGGAGACGAGAATGAAGAAGATTGCTGCCATCGCCGCGCTGTCGGCATCGGCGCTTGGCCTGTCGGCAGGGGTATCCTTTGCCGACTACACGCTCAACATCCTGCACATCAACGACTGGCATAGCCGCATCGAGAGCAACAACAAGTACGAATCGACCTGCTCGGCCGAGGAGGAGACCAAGGGCGAATGCGTCGGCGGCGCCGGCCGCCTGGTCACCGCGATCGCGCAGGAGCGCAAGAAGCTGGAAGGCCAGAACGTGCTGCTGCTCAGCGCCGGCGACAATTTCCAGGGCTCGCTCTTCTACACGACCTACAAAGGCAAGACCGAAGGCGAATTCCTCAACCAGATGAAATTCGATGCCGAGGCTCTCGGCAACCATGAGTTCGACGATGGCGAGTCGGCGCTGGCGCCGTTTCTCGACATGATCAAGTTTCCGGTGCTCGGCGCCAATGTGAAGGCCAATGCGCAATCCAAGCTCGGCGACCGCGTCAAGCCGTCGATCGTGGTCGAGGTCGGCGGCCAGAAGATCGGCATCGTCGGCGCGGTCACCAACGACACGCCGGAGCTTGCCACCCCTGGCCCGAACATTGCCATCGAAGACGACGTCAAGTCGATCACCGCTGAGGTCGAGAAACTGAAGCGAGAGGGCGTCAACAAGATCATCGCGGTCACCCATATCGGCTACAAGCGCGAGCGCGACGTGATCGCCAAGATCCCGGGCATCGACGTGGTGGTCGGCGGCCACAGCCATTCGCTGCTGTCCAACACCGACCCCAAGGCGGAAGGCCCATATCCGACGATGGTCGACAATCCGGACGGTTACAAAGTGCCGGTCGTGCAGGCGGCGTCCTATTCGAAATATCTCGGCGAGTTCAAGGTCGTGTTCGACGACAACGGCGTCGTCAAGGAGGCAAGCGGCGATCCCATCCATCTCGACAAATCGATCACGCCCGACCCCGCCGTGCTTGCCCGCATCAAGGAACTCGGCGCGCCGATCGAGGCCTTGAAGAACAAGGAAGTCGCCGAGACCACCAAGGCGATCGACGGCAGTCGCGAAAACTGCCGTGCCCGCGAATGCGAGATGGGCAATCTGGTCTCCGACGCCGTCCTCGACCGGGTCAAGGGCCAAGGTGTCGAGATCGTCATCTCGAATGGCGGCGGCTTGCGCGCCTCCATCGACCAGGGCACGGTCACCATGGGCGAGGTTCTCACCGTCCTGCCGTTTCAGAACACGCTGGCGACCTTCCATATCTCCGGCAAGGATTTGGTTGCCGGCCTCGAAAGCGGCCTCAGCCAGGTCGAGGACGGCGCCGGGCGCTTCCCGCAGGTTGCCGGCCTGAAATATGCGTTCGACAAATCGGCGCCGCCTAACGGACGCGTCAAATCGGTCGAGGTCATGGAAGGCGGCGCCTGGACGCCGATTAAGCCGGACAAGGATTACCTGGTCGCCACCAACAACTATGTCCGCCAGGGCGGCGACGGCTACAAGGTGTTCGCCGAGAAGGCCAAGAACGCCTATGATTACGGCCCGGGGCTTGAACAGGTCGTCGCCGACTACCTAGGCGCGCACCGGCCCTATACGCCGAAGCTCGACGGCCGCATCACCGAGATCGCCGCGACCGTGGCCCCGGCCGCAGAACCTGCCAACCCTGCCGAACCGCCAAAACCTGCTGAGGCTGCGCCGGCAAAGCCCGTTGAGCCGGCAATGCCCGAAATGCCGGCCGGCTCCGGCGACATTTCCAAGACCCCGCCGGCCGTCCCGGCTGAAACAGCGCCGGCACCCGCACCCGCCGAGCCGGCCCAGCCGGCGGCACCTGCGGCTCCGGCCACACCGGCTCCGGCGACCCCTGCTCCGGCTGAGCCGGCACCGGCCGAAAGCAGCCATGTAATCGTCGCCGGCGATACCTATTGGGATCTCGCGGTGAAGGCTTATGGCGACGGCACCAAATGGAAAATAATCTCCGATGCCAACAAAGCCTACGAGCCACGCCGCCTTCCGGTCGGCGCAACCTTGACGATCCCGGCGGCCTCGAAGTAATCCGGCCGCAGGAACGCAATGCACCCGCCCGGCAGACCGGGCGGGTCTTTCATTTCTGGGATAAGGTGCGGCCAGACGCAGCATTTGAAAACCGGCGCGGCATCGCTACTTTCGCCGCGGCACCGTTGGTTCGCGGTGTTGGAGAACCTCATGACGCTTGCCAACCCTGCTGAAATCAAAGGCGAGAAGACTGCCGCCTCGCCGTCGGCAGGGCGCCCTCTGGTCAGGACCGGCAAGGTCGGTGTCATGCTGATCAATCTCGGCACCCCGGACGGCACCGGCTTCAAGCCGATGTGGCGCTACCTCCGGGAGTTCCTGTCCGATCCGCGCGTCATCGAGCTCAACAAGGCGATCTGGTATCCGATCCTCTACGGCGTGGTCCTCACCACCCGGCCGAAGAAATCAGGGGCCAACTATGCCAGGATATGGAACCGGGAGCGCAACGAGTCGCCGCTGCGAACCTACACCCGCGCCCAGGCCGAGAAGCTCGCGCTCGCGCTCGGCGAGCTACCCAATGTCGTCGTCGACTGGGCGATGCGCTACGGCAACCCTTCGACCGAGAGCGTGGCCGAGAGACTGGTCGAGCAAGGCTGCGACCGCATCCTGTCTTTCCCGCTCTATCCGCAATATTCGGCGACGACGACTGCGACTGCCAACGACCAGCTGTTTCGCGCGCTGATGAAGATGCGCCGCGCCCCGGCCATTCGCAGCGTGCCACCCTATTACAACGAGCCGGCCTATATCGAGGCGCTCGCCCGTTCGATCGAAAAGCATCTGGCGAGCCTCGACTTCGAACCGGAAATTGTCATCGCTTCCTATCACGGCATTCCGAAACCCTATTCCGACAAGGGCGACCCCTACCAGGCCCATTGCCTCGAGACGACCCGACTGCTGCGCGAAAAGCTCGGCTGGGATGAAAACAAGCTGATTACCACCTTCCAGTCGCGCTTCGGCGCGCAGGAGTGGCTGCAGCCCTACACCGACAAGACGGTCGAAAGACTAGGGCGCGAAGGCGTGAAATCGGTCGCCATCGTCAATCCAGGATTTTCCGTCGACTGCATCGAGACGCTGGACGAGATCGGCAGGGAAGCGTCCGAGACCTTCCATCATGCCGGCGGCGAAAAGTTCGCACACATCCCTTGCCTCAACGACAGTGCCGAGGGCATGGCGGTGATCGAGGCGATGGTGCGGCGCGAGCTGTCCGGCTGGGCCTGAACAGATTACCCGTCTATGCACCCGCAATCCGTGATCACCTGATTGTAACATTGCTGAAACACACTTAAGTGTTTGATGGGAATCGGTCGCGTGGAATATCCAACATGGCCGGCCTTTGAGGGGAGAGCCAAATGGGTTTCAGTGGTTTTGATATCGCGCTTCTTGTTCTTGTCGCCCTTGTCGTGCTGGTGCTTATCAAGGGCATCCGAACAATTCCGCAAGGCTATAATTATACCGTCGAACGTTTTGGCCGTTACACCAAGACATTGAACCCAGGCCTCAACCTGATCGTGCCTTTCGTCGACCGTGTCGGCGCCAAGATGAACATGATGGAGCAGGTGCTCGACGTTCCGACGCAGGAGATCATCACCCGCGACAATGCCACCGTTGCCGTCGATGGCATCGCCTTCTATCAGGTGCTCAACGCGGCGCAGGCCGCCTACCAGGTCTCCGGCCTGCAGAATGCGATTCTCAATCTCACGATGACCAACATCCGCACCGTGATGGGCTCGATGGACCTCGACGAACTTTTGTCGAACCGCGACGCCATCAACGAGCGCCTGCTGCGCGTCGTTGACGAGGCGGCGCATCCCTGGGGCATCAAGATCACTCGTGTCGAGATCAAGGACATCAACCCGCCGGCCAATCTCGTCGAATCGATGGGCCGACAGATGATGGCCGAGCGCAATAAGCGCGCGCAGATCCTCGCCGCCGAAGGCCTCAAGCAATCGCAGATCCTGGAGGCCGAAGGCCGCAAGGAAGCCGCCTTCCGCGATGCCGAGGCGCGCGAGCGCTCGGCCGAGGCTGAAGCACGCGCCACGCAGGTGGTGTCGGAGGCGATTTCCAAAGGCGACGTGCAGGCGCTCAACTACTTCGTCGCGCTGAAATACACCGAAGCGCTGACCAAGATCGGCTCAGCGACAAATAGCAAACTCGTGCTGATGCCGATGGAGGCCTCATCGCTGATCGGCACGCTCGGCGGTATTGGCGAAATCGCCAAGGAAGTTTTCCGAAGCGAAGGCACCGCCGGTGCCGCACGACGGGCCGCCCGCCCGCCGGTCGTTCGTCCGAGCGAAACCTGAGGCCACAGCCATGCTCGACCGCATTGTTTCCGAACTCGGCCCGTGGAGCTGGATGGTCCTCGGCTTCGTCCTGCTGGTAATGGAGGTCATCGCGCCGGGCATTTTCATGCTGTGGATCGGCATTGCCGCGCTGTTGATCGGCGTCGTCTCACTGCTCATCTGGGATGCCGGTTTCTGGACCTGGCAAGTCCAGGTCCTCGCCTTCCTCGCGCTGTCGCTGGTCTCGGCCTATGTCGGCAAGCGGCTGGTGGGCGGGCGCCATGATGAAACCGACCAGCCCCTGCTCAACCGTCGCGGCGTACAGATGGTCGGCCGGACGGCGACCCTTGCCGAGCCGATCAAGGACGGGCGCGGCCGCATAAAGCTGGGCGACACGTTGTGGCGCGTCTCCGGCCCTGACCTGCCGGCCGGCACGCAAGTGCGCGTGACGGGCGCCGCTGATACCGACCTGGAACTGACGGTCGAGGCGGTCTAGAAGCCCGCTAGGCAGCACCGATGCGCAGCAGGTCGTGCAGATGGACGAGCCCGATCGGCCGCCTGCCTTCGACCACCATCAGGCTGGTGATAGCCGAGTCGTTGATCGTCTGCAGCGCCGTCGCAACAAGCGTGTCGGGCGCGGCCATTTTCGGCTCTCTGGTCATCACCTGATCGACGCTCATTGCCAGGAGATCGCTGCCGATATGGCGCCTGATGTCGCCATCGGTGATGATGCCGATCAGCTTGCCGTCCGCGGCAGTCACGGCCACGCAGCCAAACCCCTTGCGCGACAATTCGAGGATTGCCTCGCGCATGCCGGTACCTGACGACACCAGCGGCAGCCTGTCGCCGACATGCATGATCTCGCGGATCTGCGTCAGGTTGGCTCCGAGCTGGCCGCCGGGATGGAACGTGCGGAAATGGTCCGGGGTGAAGCCGCGTGCCTCGAGGAGCGCGATGGCCAGCGCATCGCCCATCACCATTTGCAATAGTGTCGAGGTCGTCGGCGCAAGCCCGTGCGGGCAGGCTTCCGGTGCTCGCGGCAGCAGAAGCACAACGTCGGCCGCGCGCGCCAGAGCCGATTTTTCACCCGCGGTGACCGCGACCAGCGGGATCGAGAAGCGCCTCGAATAGGCGATGATGCCCTTGAGCTCAAGGCTTTCGCCCGACCACGAAAGCGCGATTATGGCGTCGTTTCTGGCGATCATGCCAAGGTCGCCGTGATTGGCTTCGGCAGGGTGGACGAAGAAGGCCGGCGTGCCGGTCGAGGCGAGCGTTGCGGCGATCTTCGAGCCGATATGGCCGCTTTTGCCGACCCCGGTGACGATGACGCGGCCATCGATCTGCGACACCATGCCGACGGCTCGTGCGAACGGCTCGGCCAGCCCGTTTTCGAGAGCGTCTGCCAGTGCCGCGACGCCGGCCTGCTCCGTCGCCACGGTTCTCAGCGCCGAGGCAATCGCGGCCTGCCCGTCATGCCGCTTCCTGTCTGGGGATTTCACGTCCATGGACGATGCGATTAGCGCTTCGGCGCGCGCCTGTCCAACGGAATTGCCGTCCCGAACCTCCTGACGGGCCATGCCTCAACGCTCCGTTAACCATCCCCATTTACGGTTTCGTAAGTATGGCGCGCGTGCGCCGCGCAAGCAGTGGTGCCGATGTCCGGGTTTCAGCCTCAAAACAAAATGGGACGAAAGGGCAAGGCGGTCTGCGCTTTGCTGCTGGCAACCAGTGTCTTTGCGTTGTCGCGGCCGGCACTGCTTTGCGCCCAGGAAACCGAGCTGCGCGGCGAGGTTTCAGAATCGACAATCCTGGACGACCAGCAGTACAAGATCAGGCAATCGAGCATAGCCGGAACCCAAGCCGCGCAGGCTGCTGCAACCGCCAACGACAATACGCCGCTGCCTACCTATCGCCCGGCCAGTCAAGGGGCGTTGCCTGACGACGGCACGGGCGAGGCGGCCACAACCGGCGGCACTTTCGATCAACCAGCGGCCAGCGGCGATCCATTTCCCGACAACCCTGCTCCGCCCCCCCGACGGCGGCCAAGCCCGACACAACGCGCCGCCAATGCGGCCAACGCCGAAGACGAGACCGCTGACAGCCAGAAGCGCAAAAGAACCGCGACTGCAGCCGCGGCGGCGACCGATGACACCGATACCGCCGCCATAGACGAGCAGGATACGGTCAACCGCCGTGCCGTCACCATCGATTCCGCCGAGAGGCTCAAGCTCGACCCTGGCGCCGAGCGCACCGAAGCCATCGAAGGCCAGGACAACAAGAACGAGGACGACCCGTTCGCCGCCACCGGCATCAAGCTCGGCTCCTTCGTGATCCGGCCGACGCTCGAGCAAGGCCTGACGTCTTCGACAAACGCCGATTCGAGCAGCCTCGGCAAGCCGGCCTTGCTGTCGGAAACGACGCTGCGCTTCAACGCCGTCTCCGACTGGCGGGAGAATTCGGCGACGGTTGAGGGCTATGGCATCTTCCGCGAAACCTTGTCCGGCTATGACATTCACGAGGCGCAAGGCCGCGTCGACGGCACACTCAACATCGATCTCGATAATGATCTGCGCGCCATCGCCAAGCTGGGCTATGAGGCCTTGCCCGAATCGGCCTCGGCGCCGGACGCGGTCGTCGGCGCCGTTGGCCAGCCGGTGCGCCAGACCGTGAACGGCAGTCTCGCCGTCGAGAAGGATGCCGGCAAAATGCGCTTCGCGCTGACTGGCGCGGTCGAGCACGACATCTTTGGCGACGCCAAGCTTTCGTCGGGCGGATCGCTGTCGCAGAAGGGCCGCGACTCGACGCTCTACACGGCCATTTTGCGTACCGGTTACGAGATCTCGCCTGCCATCACCCCGTTCACCGAAATCGAGATCGGCCGGCGCGCTTATGATTTGCGCGTCGATCCAAACGGCTTCCAGCGCTCCTCGACCAGGCTTGGCGCACGGGCCGGCGTCGAGCTCGATCTCCGCGAGAAGCTTAGCGGCGAGTTCTCGGTCGGCTGGCTGCGCGAAGCTATCGACGACGATGCCCTGCCGGCTATTTCGGGCGCGACGGTCAATGCCGATCTCAAATGGTCGCCGGAACGCGGCACCACGATCGGGCTCACCGCACAGACGACCGCCGAGAACACGACGAATGCGGGCGAAAGCGGCGACATGCTCTATTCCGGCAGCCTCACCGGCGAGCGGCAGATCCGCGCCAACCTGACCGGAAATGCCGCTCTCGGCCTTGAATGGCGCGACTATACCGGCTCCGACGATCATGATTTGACGCTGAGCGCCGAGGCTGGGCTGACGTGGTGGCTGAACCGCTACACCGGGCTCACCACCCGCGCCAGGACTGAAAAACTGACCAGCAACCTGGTTGGGCGCGACTACACGGCCAACAGTATCTTCGTCGGCTTGAAGTTGCAGCGCTAAATGCATGTCGCGCAAAAGTGTGCAGCGGTTTTGCGATAACGACTTGCGTAAAACAAGAACCTAAAGCGCGTCGCATGAGGCCGGTCGAACGCGGCGCGCTTTAGCCGATCAGCGCGGCAACCGGTGTTGAAACTACAAGGCTACGCCGCGGCGTTCTGACGGCGCGAGTTCGTCGAGAAGCGTGCGAATGACACCGGCCATGCTGGCATTCATGTCTCTGCGCCACAGTGCGAAGGCAACGTTGGCCTCGACGAAGCCTTCGGGCGAGCCGCAGTCGAACGTCCGCCCGCGGTAGTGGTAGCCGTAGAAGGACTGTTGCTTCTGCAGCTTCAGCATTGCATCGGTGAGCTGGATCTCGTTGCCGGCGCCTTTTTCCTGACCTTCGAGTATCTTGAATATCTCCGGCTGCAGGATATAGCGCCCGTTGATGTAGAGGTTCGACGGCGCCGTGCCGGTCTTCGGCTTTTCCACCATGCCGGTGATGCGGAAACCGTGATGCGCGTCCTCGCCGCGGCCGACAATGCCGTATTTGTGCGCCTCGGCCGGATCGCATTCCTGCACGGCGACGATGTTGTTGCCGGTCTCGGCGTAAAGCTCGACCATGTCCTTCATGCAGCTTTTTTCCGACTGCATGATCATGTCGGGCAACAGCAGCGCAAAGGGCTCGTCGCCGACGAGCTCGCGCGCGCACCAGACGGCGTGACCAAGGCCGAGCGGTACCTGCTGGCGGGTGAAGCTGGTCTGCCCCGGCGCCGGCTGCAGCCGCTGCAGGCGGGCGAGCTGGTCGTCCTTGCCGCGCTGCGCAAGCGTGTCGTAGAGCTCGAACTGGACATCGAAGTGATCCTCGATGACCGCCTTGTTGCGGCCGGTCACAAAGATGAAATGCTCGATCCCGGCTTCGCGCGCCTCATCGACCACATACTGGATGACCGGCCTGTCGACGACCGTCAGCATTTCCTTGGGAATGGCCTTGGTGGCGGGGAGAAAGCGCGTGCCGAGACCGGCAACCGGGAACACTGCCTTGCGAACTCTCTTCATGTGCCAATTATCCATTTGCATGACTGTTCGGCAATCCCGATTCGAGACATTTTCATGCCGAAATCGAGGATTACTGAACGGCGGGTCAGAAATCTCAGCTGGTAAAGCATTGACGCATCTTTTCACCCCGGACGACACCTATGGTAAACCAAATGCTAACCGGGTTCGGCGATGAATAGTCTTCCTGAGATGAAGAAGGAGGAAAAGATGTCCGTTCGCAACGCCGCAAGGCGCTTCACCAGCGTCCTGACGGCCGCCAGCCTCTCGCTTGCCTTGCTCATGCCCAGCGGGTCGGCTTTTGCCGATGCCGGCTTCCGCCAATGGGTCGCCAGCTTCCGTGCTACCGCCGTGGCGAGCGGCGTTTCCGGCTCCGTCTACGACCAGGCATTCAAGGGCATCAACGATGCTGACCCGGTGGTGCTGGAAAAGGCCCGTACTCAACCCGAATTCACCGCACCCGCTTGGGATTATTTCGACAACCGCGTCCATGACCAGTCGGTCGCCGTCGGCCAGCAGATGGCAAGGAAATGGAAGCCTTGGCTGGACAGGATCGAGGCAAGATACGGCGTCGACCGCTACATCCTGCTGGCCATCTGGTCTATGGAATCTAACTACGGCGAAACCCTCAAGCGCGATGATATCATGCGCAATGTGGTGCGCTCGCTGGCGACGCTTGGTTATGCCGACCCGAAGCGAGCGAAATTTGCCCGCACCCAACTGATCGCGGCGCTGAAGATCCTGCAGACCGGCGACATCGACGAAAGCCATCTCAGCGGCTCATGGGCCGGCGCGATGGGCCATACCCAGTTCATCCCCACCAGCTACCAGTCCTATGCGGTCGATATGGACGGCAACGGCAAGCGCGACATCTGGAATTCGATTCCCGACGCACTGGCGACAGCCGCCAATTTGCTGAGGAAGAACGGCTGGCAGGCAGGCAAGACCTGGGGTTATGAGGTCAGCCTTCCGGACGGCAAGAAGCTGCCCGGAGGCTCGAAGTCGCTGTCGCAATGGCAGGCGTTGGGGGTCAGCCGTGCCAACGGCAGGCCGTTCAAGAACGGTGCGGACAAGGCGACGTTGAAGCTGCCCGGCGGCCGCGGCGGGCCGGCTTTCCTGATGATCAAGAATTTCTCGGTCATCAAGCGCTACAACAATGCCGACAAATATGCGCTCGCCGTGGGCCTTCTTGCCGACGAAATTGCCGGCTATGGCGGGCTTGTGCAGGACTGGAAACGACCGTTTACCAAGCTCTCCTTCGAGGAAAGGCAGGAGCTTCAGAAGCGACTTTCCGAGCACGGCTATTACGACGGCAAGTTCGACGGCAAGATCGGTGACGGATCGAAAACCGCCATCATGGCCTTCCAGGCAAAGGCTGGCTTGACCCAGGACGGGTATCCGAGCAAGGAAGTGCTCAAATGGCTCAGGCAGAACTAGAGCCGGTTGCGGGATGGAGAGGGTGATTGGTTTCGGCTGCGCGCATCCGGTTAATCGTTCGTCGCGTGCCGATCCTCGTTCTGGCGATCGCCGTTCTGGCAGTCGGCTCCGCCAGTGCCTTTCATACCGCGGCCATGGCGCAGGAGCCGGAAAGTCGTGGCTGGTCGCTGCGCGACCTGTTGTTTCCGCGCAGAAGCGAGCGGTTTGAGCAGCCGCCGCCCGAATTCCAGAGAGAATTCCAGAGAACAAAGCCCAGGCCCAAGCTGAGAAAGCCCCGGTCAGTTCGCCGGCCGCCGCCGGCCGAGCCGACAACCCCGGTGGCCGAGAAGGCGCCGGATGCACGCGTCGTTCTGGTGGTCGGCGATTTCATGGCGTCTGGGCTGGCTGAGGGGCTCGACGCCGCCTTTGCCGAGAACACCGGCGTCAGGATCGTCGTCCGTGCCAACGGATCGTCCGGCTTCGTGCGTGACGATGTCTACAACTGGCCAGACCAGGTCAAGTCGCTGATCGCCGCCGAAAAACCGGCAGCCGTCGTCGTCATGCTCGGATCCAACGACCGGCAGCAGATGCGCGTCGGCGATGTGCGCGAGCAGCCGCGATCCGAAAACTGGACCAAGGAATACGAGCGCCGGACCGAAGCGTTCGGCAAGGCCATCGCAGCAACCAAGGTGCCGTATCTGTGGGTTGGCATGCCGGCCTTCCGGGTCTCGAAAATGACCTCCGACATGCTGGCCTTCAACGACATCTTCCGCTCGTCCGCCGAAAGCCACGGCGGCGAATTCGTCGACGTCTGGGACGGGTTCGTCGACGAGAACGGCGCCTTCATCACCAGCGGACCGGACATCAACGGCCAATCGGTGCGCCTGCGCTCCGACGACGGCATCAACATGTCGAAGGCCGGCAAGCGCAAGCTCGCCTTCTATACCGAAAAGCCGCTGATGAAGATCCTTGGGCTGGCCGCGCCGGGAAGCGTGGTCCCGGCTTCTGCCCCGGCCGGCGCTCCCGTCGAGGCGCCGTCACCTGCTGCCGCACCGATAGCTGTCGATCGCACCGTGCCGATGCTGCTCAGCGATCCGGCGCTGGACGGCGGCTCGGAACTTCTCGGCGCCGCCCCGCCGGCAAAAGCGGACAAGCATTTGCCGGGCGAAAGGCTGGTAATCGAGGGCAAGGCGCCCGACGCCTCACCGGGCCGTGCCGACGATTTCTCGTGGCCACCCAAGACACAGCCTGCGACGGCGGCCGCATCCGATACGACGACGGCGATCCGCCAGTAAACAGAACCTCTTCGGAACGGGCTCAGCGCGGCAGCACGCTCGATCCCATCAGCGCCTCGTCGATGGCGCGCGCCGCCTGGCGGCCCTCGCGGATCGCCCAGACGACCAGCGACTGGCCGCGCCGCACGTCGCCCGCCGCATAGAGCCTTTCGACGCTGGTCCTGTAGTCCCGGTCATTGGCCTCGACATTCTTCGAACGGCGGCTGTCGGTGACGATCTTCATCTGCCCGTCGAGTTCCGAGACCGGCCCGCGAGCGGCTGGCCCGGCAAAGCCGATGGCGATGAACGCGAGATCGGCGCGGATGACGAATTCGGTGCCGGCGATTGGCTTGCGCTTTTCGTCGACCTCGCAGCATTTGACCCCGGTCAGCTGGCCGTCCTCGCCGATGAATTCAAGCGTCGCCACCTGGAATTCGCGCTCGGCGCCTTCGGCCTGCGACGATGACGTGCGCATCTTGGTCGCCCAGTAGGGCCAGACCGACAGCTTGTCTTCCTTTTCCGGCGGCTGCGGCCGGATGTCGAGCTGGGTGACGCGCACCGCGCCCTGGCGGAAGGCGGTGCCGACGCAGTCTGAGGCAGTGTCGCCGCCGCCGACGACGACGACATGCTGGCCGCCGGCGACGATCGGGCGCGACGGCCATGCGACCGACTGGATCGGCTCGCCGCCGATACGCTTGTTCTGCTGCACCAGATAGGGCATGGCGTCGTGCACGCCGTCGAGATCGTCGCCCGGGATGTTGGCCGGGCGCGGCGTTTCGGAACCGCCGCAATAGAGCACGGCATCATATTCGGCGAGCAGTTCGGCGACCGGCTTGTCGACGCCGACATTGACGCCGCAATGGAAGCTGACACCTTCGCCCTGCATCTGCTCGATGCGCCGGTCGATATAATGCTTCTCGATCTTGAAATCGGGGATGCCGTAGCGCATCAGCCCGCCCGGCCGGCTCTCGCGCTCATAGACGTGAACGTCATGGCCTGCGCGGCCGAGTTGCTGGGCAGCCGCCATGCCTGCCGGCCCCGAGCCGATGATCGCGACGCGCTTGCCGGTCTTCCGTTCCGGCGGATAGGGCCGGATATGGCCGGTTTCATAGGCTTTGTCGGCAATCGCCTGCTCGATCGTCTTGATGGCGACCGGAATATCCTCGAGGTTCAGCGTGCAGGCTTCCTCGCAAGGTGCGGGGCAGATGCGGCCGGTAAATTCCGGAAAATTGTTGGTCGAATGCAGGTTGCGGATCGCGTTTTCCCAGTCGCCATTGTAGACGAGGTCGTTCCAGTCCGGGATCTGGTTGTGGATCGGGCAGCCGGTCGGTCCATGGCAATACGGAATGCCGCAATCCATGCACCGCGCGGCCTGTTTCTCGACCTCCTTGTCCGACATCGGCAGCGTGAACTCGCGGAAATGCCGGATGCGGTCGGAAGCCGGCTGGTACTTGTGCACCTGCCGGTCGATCTCGAGAAACCCTGTTACCTTGCCCATAGTCCAGTCCCTACTGTCCGGAAGGCACGCCTGGCGACGCACCCGTTAACCTCATAAGGCAGCTGTGGCAACCTTCAGTCCGAGGTCAGGATTCTTGATGAAGATGGTTGCCGGGACGCACGGCCTCCCGGCAATTTCCAAATCTATTCCGCCGCCACGTTCATGCGCATCCGCTCCATCTCGATCAGCGCGCGGCGGTATTCGACCGGCATGATCTTCCGGAATTTCGGCCGGAAAGTCGCCCAGTCGTCGAGGATTTCGCGACCTCGTACCGAGCCGGTGTAGTGGACGTGGTTGGAGATCAGCTGATAGAGCCGCTCCTCGTCATGGCTGGTCATATCGCCGGATACGTCGACACGGCCCTTATGGTCGAGATCGCCGCCATGGTGGAGCAGCTTTTCCATCAGGTCGTCCTCTTCCGGAACCGGCTCCAGCTCGACCATCGCCATGTTGCAGCGTTCGGCGAAATCACCCGCCTCGTCGAGCACATAGGCGACGCCGCCCGACATGCCGGCGGCGAAGTTGCGGCCGGTCTGGCCGATGACGACGACGATACCGCCGGTCATGTATTCGCAACCATGGTCGCCGACACCTTCAACGACGGCGGCGACACCCGAATTGCGCACGGCAAAACGCTCGCCGGCAACGCCGCAGAAATAGGCCTCGCCCTCGGTTGCGCCGTAGAGCACGGTATTGCCGACAATAATGGACTCGGCAGCAACGATTTTCGTGTTCTCCGGCGGGCGGATGACAATGCGGCCACCCGACAGGCCCTTGCCGACATAGTCGTTGGCAGCGCCCACCAGTTCGAACGAGACACCGCGCGCCAGGAAGGCGCCAAAGGACTGGCCGGCCGTGCCGGTGAGCTTGACCGAGATCGTGTCCTCGCGCAGTCCCTTGTGCTTGAAGCGCTTTGCCACCTCGCCCGACAGCATGGCGCCGGTCGAACGGTCGACGTTGCGGATCGGCAGTTCGATACTGACCGGCTGCCTGGCTTCGAGCGCCGGCTTTGCGAGTTCGATCAGCTTGCGGTCGAGCACGTCGTCGATCGGATGCTTCTGCCGCTCGGTCCAGTGCACCGCCTCGTGCGGCGCATCGGGCTTGTAGAACATCTTGCTGAAGTCGAGCCCGCGTGCCTTCCAGTGCTGGATCAGCTCGCGCTTTTCCAGAAGGTCGGTGTCGCCGATGATCTGGTCGAGATGGGTGTAGCCCATCTCGGCAAGCAGCGCCCGCACCTCTTCCGCCACATAGAAGAAGAAGTTGATGACGTGCTCGGGCGTGCCCTTGAAGCGCTTGCGCAGCACCGGGTCCTGTGTCGCGACGCCGACGGGGCAGGTGTTGAGATGGCACTTGCGCATCATGATGCAGCCGGCCGCGATCAACGGCGCGGTCGAAAAGCCGAACTCGTCGGCGCCGAGCAGTGCGCCGATAATGACGTCACGCCCGGTGCGCAGGCCGCCATCGACCTGCAGCGCGACGCGCGACCTGAGGCCGTTGAGCACCAGCGTCTGGTGCGTCTCGGCAAGGCCCATCTCCCACGGGCTGCCGGCATGCTTGAGCGAGGTCAGCGGCGAGGCACCGGTGCCGCCGTCATAGCCTGATATGGTGATGTGGTCGGCACGCGCCTTGGCGACGCCGGCCGCAACCGTGCCGACGCCGACTTCCGAGACCAGCTTGACCGATACGTCGGCCGCCGGATTGACGTTCTTCAGGTCGTAGATGAGCTGCGCCAGATCCTCGATCGAATAGATGTCGTGATGCGGCGGCGGCGAGATCAGGCCGACGCCCGGCGTCGAGTGCCTGACCTTTGCTATGGTCGCATCGACCTTGTGGCCCGGCAGCTGGCCGCCCTCGCCGGGCTTCGCCCCTTGCGCGACCTTGATCTGCATCATGTCGGAATTGACCAGATACTCGGCCGTGACGCCAAAGCGTCCCGAAGCGACCTGCTTGATTGCCGAGCGTTCGGGGTTCTTGCCGCCGCCCGGCAGTGGCAGATAGCGGTCGGCCTCTTCGCCGCCCTCGCCGGTGTTCGACTTGCCGCCGATGGCGTTCATGGCGCGCGCCAGTGTCGTGTGCGCTTCCCTTGAGATCGAGCCAAAGGACATCGCCCCGGTCGAGAAGCGCTTGACGATATCGGCCGCCGGCATCACCTCGTCGAGCTTGACCTTCTTACGCCCGGTCTCTTGCGCAAGCTTGATCTTGAACAGGCCGCGAATGGTCTGCGCCTGCGCCGTCTCGCTGTCGATCTGGGCGGAATAGTCCTTGAACGTCTCCCACGAGCCTTGGCGCACGGCGTGCTGCAAGGTCGCCACTGCGTCGGGCGACCAGATATGGGCCTCGCCGCGCATGCGGAACATGTATTCGCCGCCGACCTCGAGGCTGTTGCGCAGCACCGGGTCGTTGCCGAAGCCGTCGGTGTGGCGGCTGACCGTTTCGGCGGCGATCTCGTCCAGCCCGACGCCTTCGATCAGCGTCGCCGTGCCGGTGAAGTACTTCTGCACGAAGTCCGACTTGAGCCCGATGGCGTCGAATATCTGCGCGCCGCAATAGGACTGGTAAGTGGAGATGCCCATCTTGGACATCACCTTCAGGATGCCCTTGCCGATCGACTTGATGTAACGGGAGACGACTTCGTAGGCGTCGACCTCCGCCGGCAATTCGCCACGCTTGTGCATGTCGAGCAGCGTGTCGAAAGCGAGATAGGGATTGATCGCCTCGGCGCCGTAGCCGGCGAGACAGCAGAAATGATGCACCTCGCGCGGCTCGCCGGATTCCACGACGAGCCCAACCGACGTGCGCAATCCCTTGCGGATCAAATGATGGTGCACGGCCGCAGTCGCCAGCAGTGCCGGAATGGCGATGCGGTCCGGGCCGAGCTGACGGTCCGACAGGATGATGATGTTGTAGCCGCCGGCGACCGCCGCCTCGGCGCGCTCGCATAGCCGGTCGATGGCGCCCTGCATGCCGGCCGCGCCTTCATTCGAACCGTAAGTGATGTCGATCGTCTTGGTGTCGAAACGGTCTTCGGTGTGGCCGACGGAGCGCAGCTTCTCCAGATCGCCATTGGTCAGGATCGGTTGGCGCACTTCGAGCCGCTTGCGGCGCGAATTGCCGACAAGATCGAAGATGTTGGGCCGCGGCCCGATGAAGGACACCAGGCTCATCACCAGCTCCTCGCGGATCGGGTCGATCGGCGGATTGGTGACCTGTGCGAAATTCTGCTTGAAATAGGTGTAGAGCAGCTTCGATCTGTCCGACATTGCCGAAATCGGCGTGTCGGTACCCATCGAGCCGACCGCTTCCTGGCCGGTGGTCGCCATCGGCGACATCAACAGCTTGGTGTCCTCCTGGGTGTAGCCAAACGCCTGCTGGCGGTCGAGCAGTGAGACATCCCTGCGCAGGGCGCGCGGCTCGACCGGGTTCAGATCCTCGAGGATGAGCTGTGTGTTGGCGAGCCAGCTCTTGTAGGGGTGCCTGGTCGCGATCTCCGACTTGATCTCCTCGTCGGAAACGATGCGGCCCTTGTCCAGGTCGATCAGCAGCATGCGGCCGGGCTGCAGCCGCCACTTCTTGACGATCCTTTCCTCCGGCACCGGCAGCACGCCGGCTTCCGAGGCCATGATGACGCGGTCGTCATCGGTGACGATGTAGCGCGCCGGCCGCAGCCCGTTGCGGTCGAGTGTGGCACCGATCTGGCGGCCGTCGGTGAAGGCAACCGCCGCTGGCCCGTCCCACGGCTCCATCAGGGCTGCGTGATACTCGTAGAAGGCCTTGCGGTCCTGACCCATCAGCTTGTTGCCGGCCCAGGCTTCCGGGATCAGCATCATCATGGCGTGGGCGAGCGAATAGCCGCCCTGCGTCAGGAATTCGAGCGCATTGTCGAAGCAGGCGGTGTCGGACTGCCCTTCATAGGAGATCGGCCACAGCTTCGAGATGTCGTTGCCGAACAGTTCGGAATCGACCGAGGCCTGCCGCGCCGCCATCCAGTTGACGTTGCCGCGCAGCGTATTGATCTCGCCATTGTGGGCGACCATGCGGTAGGGATGCGCCAGCTTCCACGACGGGAACGTGTTGGTCGAGAAGCGCTGGTGGACCAGGATCAGCGCCGTCTCGAAACGCGGGTCGGTGAGGTCCTTGTAGTAGGCGCCGACCTGATAGGCCAGGAACATGCCCTTGTAGACGATGGTCCGCGACGACATCGAGACGACATAGAAGCCGTTGTCGACGCCTTTGGTCTCTTCGTGGATACGGCCGGAAATGACCTTGCGCAGGATGTAGAGCCGCCGCTCGTAATCGTCGTCGTTCTCGATCTCGGCGCCGCGGCCCAGGAACACCTGCCGGTGCACCGGCTCGGAAGCGGCGATGTCGGGCGCCTTGGACAGCGATGAATTATCGACAGGCACGTCGCGAAAGCCGAGCAGCGGCTGGCCCTCGAGTTGCGCCACCTCGGCGATGATGCCTTCGATATGCGCCTGCAGCTCCGGGTCGCGCGGCATGAACACGTGGCCGACGGCATAGTGGCCGGGCTTCGGCAGTTCGACCCCTTGCTTGGCCATCTCCTCGCGGAAGAAGCGGTCCGGCAGCTGCACCAGCACGCCGGCGCCATCGCCCATCAGCGGATCGGCGCCGACGGCGCCGCGATGCGTCAGGTTTTCGAGCACGGCAAGGCCGTCCTCGACGATCTGGTGCGACTTCACGCCCTTCATGTTGACGATGAAGCCGACGCCGCAGGCATCATGCTCGTTGCGCGGATCATAGAGGCCGTGCGCGGCATAGCCGGTGCTGGTTCGCCCAATATTGGTCAGGGACGGATTTTTGACGACTGCCGCTTTCGTCTGCGCGGCCTTCGTCGCAGATGGCGTCATGTCCGTCATCGTCCTGTCCTCCGTTCCGTCCCCTTCGGGCGCTGGTTTCCGTCGGGAAGCGCGTGGCTCCCCTTTCAATCTTGCGGCACGTCTTGCGAAATTCTTGCCGACCGTGCGGCTTTCCGCATCGTTCGCATATGGTATTCGTACAGGCCGGAGCCAGGCTGTCTAGCTGTCGCTCGCGGCAATGCCGCAGAGGCGCAATCATATGCCAATGCGGCCAGTTTTGTGCGACAAAATAAGACAGCACTACTGTCCTAAATTTTTATGACAGAAATTTTGGATGCACACAAGACCGATTCACAAAATTCTTGAGGCTTTCGCGACAGAAAATTGCGCGGAACGCCGTGTCAGCGTAGCCTTCAGTCGCTGCATCTACGCTCATGCGTTTCGCTGGCTTTAGCGGATTTTCGGCATCTGCCACTTGCGGCCGGCATGCGAAAGCGGCCAAGCTCGCATCGATTTCCCCAGCATAGGCAGACGCATGATTTTCGCTTCCGACAATTGGGCAGGCGCCCATCCCCGTATCGCTGCCGGCCTGTCGGGCCATGCCGACGGCTTCTCCACCGCCTATGGCGACGGTGCCCTCGACAAGGCCGTTTACCAGCGCTTCAATGAAATCTTCGAATGCGAGGTCGCGGTGTTTTTCGTCGCCACCGGCACCGCTGCCAATTCGCTGTCGCTGACTACCTATAACAAGCCAGGCGGCATTTCCTTCTGCCATCGCGAATCGCACGTCATCGAGGACGAATGCGGTGCACCGGAATATTTCACCGGCGGTTCGCGGCTTTATACAGTCGAAGGCGCACTCGGCAGGATCGATGCCGGCAATCTGGAACGGGCGGTGGACCGTTTCGCACCCGAAAACGTCCATTCCGGGCGGCCGGTTGCCGTTTCGATCACCCAGTCGACCGAAGTCGGCACCGTCTACACGCTGAACGAAATCGCCAGGATTTCGGCGATCGCAAAGCAGCACGGATTGCCGCTGCACATGGATGGGGCCCGCTTTGCCAATGCGCTCGTCGCGCTGGAAACGACGCCGGCCGAAATGACCTGGAAGCACGGTGTCGACATCCTCTCCTTTGGCGGCACCAAGAATGGCTGTTGGTGCGCCGAGGCGATCGTGCTGTTCGACCTCGAGCGAGCCAAGGAATTGGCCTTTTTGCGCAAGCGCGCGGCCCAGCTGTTCTCGAAATCGCGCTTCATCGCCGCGCAATTCGATGCTTATTTCAGGGGTGGGCTATGGCTCGACACAGCACGGCACGCCAATGCGATGGCGGCACGGCTTGCCGCGGCGATAGAAGATTCCCCTTCGGCCCGGCTGGCCTGGCTGCCGCAGGCGAACGAGGTCTTCGCAGTCATGAAAAAGGCCGAGGCCGAAAGAATGCAAGCGGCAGGGGCGGCCTTCCACGACTGGCACAGGCCGCTCGGCTACGACGGCTACATTGGCGAAGACGAAGCGCTCTATCGCTTTGTCACCAGCTTCGCGACCACGCCCGACGAGGTCGACCGTTTCGGCTACCTGCTCGCCGGATAGCAAGCCTTGCCCACCAGCAAAAGAGCGGCGCATTGCTGCACCGCCCTTTCTTCCCGGGGAGTTGGCGTCCCGGAGTTTAGCTGCCTGGCTTAGGCGGCAGTCTTGGCCTCGATCTGCTTGGCCTTGGCCGGAGCCGAGGTGATCGCGATCTTGCGCGGCTTCAGCTCTTCGGGGATGTTGCGCTTGAGGTCGACGAAGAGCAGGCCGTTCTTCAGCGCGGCGCCGACAACCTCGACGTGATCGGCAAGCTGGAAGCGGCGCTCGAAGGCTCGACTGGCGATACCGCGATAGAGCAGTTCGGAGCCTTCGCCATTGCCTTCCTCCTTGCGCTCACCCTTGACGGTCAGCACATTGCGGTGAGCTTCGATCGAAATCTCATCTTCCGAGAAGCCGGCCACAGCCATCGAGATGCGATAGGCATCCTCGCCCGTGCGCTCGATGTTGTAAGGCGGATACGTCTGGCCTTCCGGCTGCGCAAGCGAATCGAGCATGGTGAACAACCGGTCAAAACCGACGGTCGAACGGTAGAGCGGGGAAAAATCAACGTGACGCATGGTGTGTTCTCCTGTTGAGCAACAAGGTTGCGTATGGCCGGTGCGAAACCCGTGACGGCGTTCCGGATGGGCCAGCGGCCCCGACATTGGCGACCGCATGACAAATTTGGGAAGCCGGCGACGGCATTTCAAGATTTTCCCGCGTCCAAACGGGACCGGTCCCGGCCCACGTCCCGATGCCGATGAACGGCAGATGAACCGTGGCTTCGGCGAGCGTTCAGCCAGGCGGCACTAAAACTGTTCTCGAGATCACGAACAGGTCGCCGGGAAGGCGACACGACGAGGCCGAACCGGGTGTAACGTCCCTTCCTCCCGGTCGACAGAGGCCGGAAGCACGCCAAGGCTGCTTCCGGCCTTACTTGTTCGCTGCCTGGGTCGACCTCCCCGGCGTCCCGAATTCCTTTGCTTTTGGCGCATGGGCGTTTATGCCTGACTTGCGCCCACGCCGGCACCGACACCAACCAAACACCGTATGACCGATCTTCTCCACCAGCCCCCTCTCTTCCACGAAACTCCGGGCAATCCGCTGCCGGAAAACACGGCCGGCGGCTTCTTCACCACGCGCGACGGCAAGAAGATCCGCTATGGGCTGTTTGCCGCGGTTGCCCGCCCGATGAAGGGCACCGTCGTCGTCCTGACCGGCCGCAACGAGTGCATCGAGAAGTATTTCGAGACCATTCGCAACCTTACCGACCGGGGCTTCGGCGTGGCAACCCTCGACTGGCGCGGCCAGGGCGCTTCCGACCGGCTGATCGGCGACCGACAGCGCGGCTTCGTCCGGAGCTTCTTCGACTACACCAGTGATCTGGAGCAGTTCTTCGAGGAGATCGTGCTGCCCGATTGCCGAGGACCCTACTACATACTGGCCCACTCGGCCGGCGCGGTGATTGCGCTGCTCGCCGCGCCCTCGATGGCGAACCGCGTGCGCCGCATGGTGCTGGTCGCACCGTTCTTCACCGTGCCGGACCTGCCGGTTTCGGTAAAAACCGTCCGCCGCATCTGTTCGCTGTTCTGCCTTCTCGGCCTTGGCCGACTCTATGCCGCATGGGGGCCGCGGCCCAAGGAATCGGTGCCCTTCGCCACAAACAAGCTGACCAGCGACCCGGAACGCTATCGGCGCAATACGCTGATCTACGAAACCTATCCGCAGCTGGCGCTCGGCGGACCGACGATCTGCTGGCTGAAGGCGGCCACGGAGGCATCCTTGATCGTCAGCGACCCGGATTTCATGGCCAAGATCCAGGTGCCCTTGCTGATGATCGCCGCCGGCGCCGACCAGGTCGTCTCGACCAGGGCAGTCGAAGCCTATGCGAGACGTCTGCGCGTCGGCTCGCTAGTGATGATCGACGGCGCCCGCCATGAGATCCTCCAGGAAGCCGACCTCTATCGCGAGCAGTTGCTTGCGGCATTCGATGCCTTCATCCCCGGAACCGGTGACGTCTGAGCCACATACCTTGTCCGGCTTCAGCTCGTGCGGGCGAAATCCATAATCCAGTTGGTCTCCCATGCCTTGCCGCCGTCCGGCGAAAAGGCCTGCTCCCAGCGCGCCGACCCGTCCGTGATCCGCGACCACAGGAAGCGGACCTGGATCGGCTGGCCGTCGAAGACGTCTTCGCACAGGAACGTGCCGACGCCCGCCACGAAAGTGCCGCGCATCGGAACATCGATGGTCGACGGATTGCGGCCGTCGATCCACCAGATCGACCATTGCCTCGCCGCCGGGTCGAAGGTCCGCAAGGTGGCGGCGCGATAGGGCCCGCCGGGCAATTCAATCCAATTGTCGTCGACATTGCCGAGGCCGCCAAGGATCGGCCGCACGTCGCACGTGCCGCCAAACACATCCCAGTTGCCGTCGCCCTGCAGCCGCTTCTGCAATCTTCGATGGCCGACGGTCCAGCGCCCGAAAAAGAAATCGAAATCGCTCCGCCCGTCCGCCGGAGCATCAGAATGGCTGGCTGCTGGCTGCGTCGGCATCTATGGTCCTCCCGGCTGACAGCGTTTCATAGCGCATGCCAACTGACATCATCCTGTCAGGAGGTATGGCAACGATCTTGCCTGGGCAGCAATGGCCAATCTCAGCCGCGCAGCGCCGCCATCGCGGCTGCGTGCAGCTCTGGTGTCGCCGCCGCCAGGATGTCGCCGCCCTTTTCCGCCGGTCCGCCTTCGAAAGTGGTGATGACGCCGCCCGCCTTCTCGATGATCGGGATCAGCGCGACGATGTCGTAGGGCTTCAATCCGGGATCGGCGACGATATCGACGCTGCCCGCCGCCACCATGGCGAAGGCATAGCAGTCGGTGCCGTAGCGGGCGAGTTGGACCTGTTGCTCGAACAGGTCGTAGCGCAGGCGCGCGTCTCCCTTGAACAGCGCCGGCGTGGTGGTGAACAGCGTCGCCTCGGCGAGATTCGTCGTCTTGCGCGTCGCGAGTCTTCGCGGGCCACCGGGACCTTCATAATGCGAGCCGGAGGCATTGGCGTAGAACAGCTCTCCGGTGAAGGGCTGCGACATCATGCCGGCGACGGCATCGCCGTCGACCGTCAGTCCGACCAGCGTGCCCCATACCGGCAGGCCGGAAATGAAGGCGCGCGTGCCGTCGATCGGATCGATCACCCAGACATGCCGGCTGGAGATGTTTTCGCCGCCATGTTCCTCGCCGAGAATGCCGTGATCGGGGTACTGCGCTGATATCAGCGCCCGGATGGCGCGCTCGGCCTCGCGGTCGGCCTCGGTGACCGGGTCGAAGCTGCCGCGCTCCTTGTTGGTGACCGCGCCCTGGTTGCGGAAGCGCGGCAAGGTCTCGGCTGCGGCGGCACGCGCAATGCGCCGCATGAACTCGATGCTGATGTCCAACTGATTCTCCCGCTCCAGCATGTTTGGAGATACCCGTTTGCCTACGGATTTATGCCGAAACAAAGGCGTTCGGAGCTTCTCGCATGGTGCCAACTGTTGCTCGAATGCAACGCCGCCGTCATGGAAATGCAGTTTCCACTTCACAGTGAATTAAAAAAGCCGGAACGCGCCTTGACATTTGTGCAGCGCACAATACGTTTGTTCTCGGACAGGGGTTCCTGTCCATGCCCTCCTTGGGCGTTTCCTCCCTAGACTTCGACCGTGTCGTGCAAACGATGCGGTCTTTTTTTACGCTGCCGCATGAGCGGCGAGTACCGCGATTCCGCGGCTATTCGGCGGCCAGCGGCAGATCCATGAAATTGTGATCGGGCATCGCCATCAGTTCGGCCGAAAACCGCGCCAGATCGTCGGCCAGGGCGTCGAAACCAGCCGATCTCTGGAACGTCCGCTCATTCATGTAGAGCCCGCGATTGACCTCGATCTGCAGCGCATGCAGATGGCGCACGGGGCGGCCATAGTGCTCGGTAATGAAGCCTCCGGCATAGGGCTTGTTGTGGGCGACGCTGTAGCCCATGCCGGTGAGCAGGCCGATCGCCGTCTCGGTCAACGCCGCCGCGGCGGAAATGCCAAAGCGGTCGCCGACGATGAAGTCCGGCCGCAATCCGCTGTCGCCGACCCTTATGCTTGCCGGCATCGAGTGGCAGTCAATCAGCACGGCGTAGCCGAAGCGCGCATGGGTTCTGGTCAAAAGCCGTTTCAGCGTCTCGTGATAGGGCTTGTAGACCGCTTCGATGCGCGCCACGGCTTCCGCCAGCGGCAAGCGGCCGGAATAGATGTCGAGCCCCTCGCCGACCAGCTTGGGCACGGTGCCGAGCCCGCCGGCCACCCGCGCCGAGCGGATGTTGCAGAATGACGGCACCGGTTCGGCGAACATGCGCGGGTCGAGTTCCCACGGCTCCCGGTTGACGTCGAGATAGGCGCGCGGGAAGTTTGCCGCCAGCATCGGCGCCCCGAGCGCGACGGCGCCGCCGAACAATTCCTCGACATAGCAGTCCTCTGAGCGGCGGATGGCGTTGCGGTCCAGCTTGGCCATAGCCATGAACCGGTCCGGATAGTAGCGGCCGCTATGCGGCGAGTTGAAGAGGAAGGGAACGCGCTGTTCGGCGCCCGATCGGATTTCGAAGGGTGGAACGACCGAAAAATCCTCGGCTGCCGTTTTCAATTTGAACGAACCCGGAAATACCAATGCATCATGATAGGAAAGTGCCACCTCGCCGCCCGCATGTCCAGCCGCCGAAGCGCAAGCCAAAACAGGATTGTGCGCCCAACGTTCACTTGATGTTTACCGTCGCCTCCTCATATACAGCATGGTTAACGGGCTTGCCGCACGGCATTGTCGGTTGGGTGATTCGGACGGGACAAGATGGCACGCATTCTGCTGGCGGAAGACGACGACGACATGCGCCGGTTCCTCGTCAAGGCGCTGGAGCGCGCCGGTTATCAGGTCAGCGATTTCGACAATGGCGCCAGTGCCTATGAGCGGCTGCGCGAGGAACCTTTTTCGCTACTTTTGACCGACATCGTCATGCCCGAGATGGATGGCATCGAGCTCGCCCGTCGCGCCACGGAGATCGATCCCGACCTCAAGGTGATGTTCATCACCGGCTTCGCCGCCGTCGCGCTGAACCCTGATTCCAAGGCGCCGAAAGACGCCAAGGTGCTATCGAAGCCGTTCCACCTGCGCGACCTCGTCAACGAAGTCGAAAAGATGCTGCAGGCCGCCTGACGCGTTTTTTCTCGCGTCTTGACCGACCCGGCAAGCCAGCCATTCTTTCGCTTTCCCCGCTATTGACGTGCCGAACCAAAAATGGTGTATGCGCGGCTTCGGATGGGCGTGTAGCTCAGCGGGAGAGCACTGCATTGACATTGCAGGGGTCACAGGTTCAATCCCTGTCACGCCCACCATCCAGATAATCCCTCAATTGGCCGGCCACACGGGGAAACGGCGCAATCTGAGCTGTCAGATACCATCCGAAAATACGGTCATAACTGTCCATTTTGAAGACAACCGTCGAGCAAGGGCAGCTCTTCGACCCGGCGTTTGTAATGATCTTGGGAATGCTCCCGTACGGCTGGCCGCCAAGGGAGGTCACAAGGCGCGGCATTGTATCCATCGGTGGTCCCACACATCGGCCAAGACCAGAAACTTGCCCAGTGCCTGACTGGTCGCCAGCGCTTCGGCTTGCTGGCCGAGACTCCGAGCCCGTATGCCCGTGCCGGCACCATCCGCCTTCAGCAGTTCCAGTCAACGACTATAGCGATCGTTCGCGGCCTTTCTCTCGTGCCCGCTGGCGGGCCAAAAGACGAGTGAACGCAACGGTTCATCAAGACATTCGTAAACTGATAGCACCCCTATCGATAGGAATCTAAAGCGGCTAACGTGCAAGGGGTTCGTTTGGGGGTAGCCGTGGCAATAACTTCGTATGAGCTAACTAGGCTCGACTCTAATACGTTCGAGCACCTTGCAAATATGCTTGCGCTGAAAGTACTCGGGGCTGGGCACACCGGCTTTGGCCCTGGTCCCGACGCCGGCAGAGACGGATACTTCGAGGGAGCGGCCGAATACCCTAGTGTGGCTGAGAACTGGTCAGGAACCTGGTACATTCAGTCGAAATTTCACGCTCCGCACCTAAGTGCTGACCCTCAAAAGTGGCTCTTGGAGCAAATTAATTTGGAGCTAAAGGCATTTACAGCGCCAAACACATCAAGGCAATGGCCAGATAACTGGATTATAGTTACGAACATAGACCAATCTGCCTCCGCCGACACAGGATCATTTGATCGAGCTCTGGCAGCTGTCAAAAAACTGAGGCCTAGTCTGGCAAAACGATTCCATGTATGGGGTGGTCGGAAAGTATTGGACCTACTCGCCTTAAACAAGGATGTGGCAGATTACTATGCAGAGTTTGTTACTCCTGGACTTGTAATTACTGAGATGTACAAAACCCTTTTGGATTCTAATGCCAAGACCGACGAGATCGTTAGATACCTAGTAGTTAGTCAGCTTACCGATCAACAATTCACTAAGCTTGAGCAAGCCGGATCGAGCGCCGACAACCGGCCAGGAATACAGCATCTTTTTACAGACCTCCCGTTTGCTTTTGATAAGCGTTTACACGGTATGGCCGTACGGACTCTTGCGACAACGCTGGCGCAGAAACACATTGTGGACGGGCAAGTCCCGAATCTGAATGAGTGGAAAACATGGCAGCGCGACCCCACACGGGCGAGAGTTTGGTTCGTAAAAGGTGGCCCTGGACAAGGGAAATCGACGCTAACGCAATATGTCTGTCAGATACAGCGCGCTGCATTGTTGCTGTCTTCATTGGATTTTACAGTTAACCCCTCACAGCAAAGTTTGGCACAGGACATTCGCGCCGCTGCGTCGAGAGATGGCTTGTGGCCAATCGCGCCTAGAATACCTGTAAATATCGAACTGAAGACGTTTGCTCGGTGGGTCGGGGAGCAGACCAGTGGTTCTTACCGCATGCTCGCGTACCTGACCCACTATCTTTCCAATGAACTTGCCCAACAGGTCGCCGCAGGGACGTTGAAGCGGGCATTTGCCCAAGGGCGGTGGCTCTTTGTCTTCGATGGATTAGACGAGGTACCAGGTGATGTAAAAGATCGAGTGGCATCGGAAGTCATTCACTTTGTGGATGACGTTCTGGTAGCGTGCAAATCAGATGCTGCAATCGTGTGTACGTCCCGCCCACAGGGATATGCAGGACAGTTTGATGTATTAGAGGCCACCACGATTGAACTAACGAGTCTTTCAAAGGAACAAGCCTTGAAATGCGCTTCACCATTGTTGCGTATCGAGAGAAGCGTGACGGAAGGGGACTTTGCTGTCCGGATGCTAAAGGACGCGTTGGCATCTCAAGCCATAGCCGAAATCATGACGACCCCCCTACAGGCCCATATCATGGCAGTCATCGTACGAGACGGTGGGCGGCCACCGGACCGGAAATGGCAGCTTTTCAATACTTTCTACAGCGTGATCAAGAAACGAGAAGCTAACCGTAACCTGCTCGACCCTCTACTTTCTAAAATATTGCGGGAGGGAGATCGTCTCATCAAGACGCTGCACAACCGACTTGGTTTTGAACTGCACTCAAGAGCGGAGACCAGTGGCGGGGCAACTACATCGCTCGCGAAGAGCGAATTTCAATCAATCGTTGAAGAGGTTGTATCCTCATTACAAGATAAAGATGTTGACGTAACCGTATCGGCATTAATGTTGGCCGCTACAGATCGATTGGTTTTAGTGAGTACGCCGGAGTCTGGCGAGTATGTAAGATTTGACATAAGGCCGCTGCAAGAGTTTTTCGCTGCTGAGCAGATATATGAGGCCGCAGAGCCAACCACGCTAATAGATCGATTTCGAATAATAGCAGGCGACTCTCACTGGCGTGAGGTGATGCATTTCCTTTTAAGTGCGCTTGTAGAAAACCAGCGCAAGGCGGAACTGATATCTGTCACATCCGTCATGATGGACCTTGATGAAGGTGAGGACAATGATATTCGCGCTCTTAGCAGGAAGCTTGCAAGGGGAGGTATACTAACCGCTAGACTTTTAAGCGAAGGAGTGCTCGAGCAGGACAAACGCATCAGGTCGCTATTCGGAAAGTGCCTTTCAGGCCTCCTGAGCAGCCCAGACGCGGGTCCTTTCCTATCAACTGTGCGCTCAGATCATTCTCTTACCTGGTTGGTTGACGTGCTCCTAACTACGATGAAGGAGCAATCAGAGAGCGAAGCACTAGGCGCCGCGATATCATTGGCGCGCTTTCTCCCTAATACTGACAGCAGGTCAGACGAAGCTAAAAGCTTGGTGCGACAGTCGTCAAACGACTTTGTCACACAGCTATTAGAGACGATTTCGTCGGCTGAACCACGGGCGGAAGCCTCTTTTTCAGCGTGGTTGGTATCTCTTACCATCGAACTACTGATGGATAAACAATGGTATAAACGTGGTGAAAGGGCAACTCGAGCTTGCATCGCAGTTCTTGATCTAGTCGGTCCCTCCTTAACGAACATCGCGGCCACGGAAGGTGTCCGTAAGGACTTGGCTGGAAATATGCAGGCTTTCTTGTTTACTTCTGATCGCAGGAACCGAAAGATTTTCAGATCAATAAAGTACAATTCGATTCAGGTTGAGCGTCTCGAAGCTAGAAAAGAGCTGGATTGGACAACATGGACGCCGGCATTTTGGCGATCATTCTCGAATGCGAATGGGATACTAAGATCGATATATTGTGTTTTTAAGTTCCTGAGTACAAAATCAAGTGCAGACGCAAAACAGTTATTCGATTCGGTAGGTGGAGCTGAAAACCTCTCCCTCCTGCCTAGCCCGATTCGCGGCTTAATAGACTGCGGCCTCGCGCAGGAGATAGAGCGCAATGGCTTTGCCAACGTCGAGCGCATGATCCTTAGCCCAGACAAACGTGACGATCAGATCATATATTATTCGCACTCTATCGTGCGCACTAGAAATCCCCGAAGCAAGAAAACGGATGATATTGATTGGGAGCTATTCCTGCTTCAAGAGCCGCAATTTGCATTAGATATAATAATTGACACAGAATCTACATCCCCAAGGCTTAAAGATTTGCTAAAAAGACGCGATATAATAGAATCAGTTACAAACACATTGGACAACAAATGGACGTATAGATACATGTTATCTAATCTTGGAAAGATAACACCGCACTTCACAGAGCTGTCAAGCGCTCTTGCCGACTCGTTTATCAAACGAGCAATAAACCCTGTAGCAGTTAATCTATTCGGGTTGGATACGACCCCATTCCTAATGAGCCTACCATCGCAAGCTGCGTTGCTGCCTCACATTTTGTCCGCTTGTTTAGACAGCGTGGGACCCCACACACTGTCCTATAGAAAAGAACATTTGGCTCCAAAAAGGCAACTATCTGTATGGACGGGGGAATATACCCCGCACGTCGGCGACCTCACAGGTGTACATCGCGATCCCGGTCAGCCGCATCGCGTTCGTACGGCGGCGCGGATATTAGAATGCCTCCATCCTGACTTCATAGGACCAAACCCAGCGACGGACGAGATCGAGTCTATGTATGAGGTAGCAGAGAGCTATTGGTACCTCAGAGGAATTGCGATGGTGCTAACTGACTCGATAAATCAATCGGACGCAGCGGCATGGAGATCGATGTCAAAGTTGTTAGAGATTGCACGCACGGACTACAGAGGGAAGGCCAGTTTGACCCACTTCATTCGCGGTTGGAGAGAACTTGCATTGGCACCGGTGAACCAGTCGAACAACCCGCAACTCTGGACCTGACATGTAGGTTCGTCAAGGAGCAGAGCCAGGGTTTGCCGTCATCGGGTAGACGTCCTTGGCCTTCCTGAGAACGCCAATCTGCAAAGTCGATCTCGCTCTTAGCAACCCGCTCCAGATAGCTTGTTGCAATCCCGCCAGTTCGACACTTTATTTTGAGAA
Source organism: Mesorhizobium sp. M0590 (assembly GCF_040320905.1). Lineage (NCBI taxonomy): Bacteria > Pseudomonadati > Pseudomonadota > Alphaproteobacteria > Hyphomicrobiales > Phyllobacteriaceae > Mesorhizobium > Mesorhizobium sp. M0590. The sequence goes on along the minus strand of NZ_JAMYQN010000008.1, from coordinate 203,119 downwards.
ACGGCCCTGAACGGATCTCTGCTGGTTGGGAAATTCATCAAGCTCCCCCTGGCGTTTGCCTAAGTTCCGTTTTAGTGAGGCATTGAAGGGAGGCATCGTGCTTCCCGATCTCGCCAGTATTCTGAGAAGCATTTTGGTCTTGAGACAACGTGGGTAGCCCTGTCACGCCCACCACCCAGATAATCCCTCAATTGGCCGTCGGTATTTGTCGGCTGGCGTTCCGGGCTCATCCAGGCCTGACGCGCCGAGCCCGCCTATACCAGCCTCAGGCCGCGCCGAGGCGGAGATCACCGGTCTCGACGTGCTGGAGAAACCAGGCATAGGTCTGTTCCAATCCGCTGCGCAGCGAGTAGCGCGGGCGCCAGCCGGTGGCGAACAGACGCGACACGTCCATCAGCTTGCGCGGCGTGCCGTCCGGCTTCGTCGCATCGAACGTTATCGCAGCATCGGCGCCAGCGACCGACACGATGGTGCGGGCAAGATCGGCAATGGTGATGTCTTCTCCCGAGCCGACATTGATGTGGCTGTCGCCCGAATAATTCTTCAGCAACCAGACCAGCGCGTCGGCGGCGTCGTCGACATGCAGGAATTCACGCATCGGCGTGCCTGATCCCCACACCTCCAGGCTCTTGCGGCCGGCGCGCCTGGCCTCGTGCGCCTTGCGCATCAGAGCGGGCACGACATGGCTGGAATTGAGGTCGAAATTATCGCCCGGGCCGTAGAGATTGGTCGGCATCGCCGAGATGTAGTCGACGCCGTATTGGCGCCGATAGGCCTGGCACAGTTTCAGCCCGGCGATCTTGGCGATCGCATACCATTCGTTGGTGGGTTCGAGCGGCCCGGTCAGCAAGGCGTCCTCGGAGATCGGCTGCGCCGCGAATTTGGGATAGATGCAGGATGAACCGAGAAACAGCAGCTTCTGCACCTCGTTGCGGAAGGCGCTGTCGATGACATTGTTCTGCATGACGAGATTGTCCTGCAGGAAATCGACGGGAAGCCTGTTGTTGGCCAGGATACCGCCGACCTTGGCCGCCGCCATCACCACTGCATCCGGCTTGCGGTCGGCCATCCAGCGCCGCACGCCGGCCTGGTCGAGAAGATCGAGCTCGGCGCGCGAGGCGGTCAGGACTTCGCAATCCTCGTCGGCCAATCTGCGCAGGATTGCCGAGCCGACCATGCCGCGATGTCCGGCCACGAAAACGCGCTTGCCCTGAAGGTCGAAGGTCATCAGCTTACCCCAATGCAGAACGGCAGCTATGCCAGTTGGCCGGCGGAGCGCCGGATCGGCTTCTCTGTTGCCGGACGCATACCGCATACAGATTTGCCCAGACAAGGCAAATCGCAAGCTACCGAACCTGACTTTGGATCGGACAGCGTTTGCGATCAGATGCCTGCTACCGCGCAGAGGCTTGTCATTCTGGCAATCGCGAGTTCGGGGTCGGCCAGCAACCCTGCCTGGTCGGCAAGGCGAAAGACATCGGCATAGTGACGGATGCCGCGCGCCGATTGCATGCCGCCGACCATCGAAAAATGCTCCTGGTGGCCGTTCAGCCATGCCATGAAGACGATGCCGGCCTTGTAATATTCGGTCGGCACCTCGAAGATTTTGCGCGACAGCGGCACTGTCGGCGCCATCAGCGCGTCATAGCCGGCGCGGTCGCCGTCGGCCAGCCTTGCCAGCGCTGCATTGGCGACCGGCGCGATCGCATCGAAAATGCCGAGCAGCGCGTGCGAATGTCTGTCGCCGTCGCCGGCGATCAGCTCGGGGTAATTGAAATCGTCGCCGGTGAACATCAGCACGCCCTCAGGCAGCCGGTCCCTGAGCGCAATCTCCTTGCCGGCATCGAGCAGCGATATCTTTATGCCTTCGACCTTGCCGGCATGGCGTTCGATGATCGCGACCACCGTCTCCAGCGCAGTTTCGAAATCGCTGCTGCCCCAGTAGCCTTTCAGCGCCGGGTCGAACATGTCGCCCAGCCAGTGCAGGATGACCTTGCCGGAGGCCTGGGACAGGATGCGGTCGTAGACGCCGATATAGTCGTCGGGGCCTTTGGCGACCGCCGCCAGCGCCCGGCTGGCCATCATGATCGCCTTGCCGCCAAGCCCTTCGATGAAGCCGAGCTGTTCTTCATAGGCCGCGATGACATCGTCTAGCCTGCTGGCGCCCCCCGCCAGATGGTCGGTGCCGGCGCCCGACGCAAGATCGGCGCCTTCGACGCTGCGCGCCTCGGCGATCGAGCGGCGGATCAATTCCTTGGCATTCGCCCAGTCGAAACCCATGCCGCGCTGAGAGGTGTCCATCGCTTCGGCGACACGGAAGCCAAGCCGCCAGAGGTGATGGCGAAACGCCATCGTCTTGTCCCAGTCGACCGCGGGCCTCGACCACGGATCGGCCATGGCGAGGGGATCGGCAACGACATGGGCGGCGGCGTAGGCGATGCGCGAGAAGCGAGCGCCGGCCACAGGCTGCACCGGCTGGCCGACAAGCCGGTAGCGGACACGGCCGGCGCCTTCCCCGGGCAAGGTGATGTCCATGGCTCTCTCCCTTACCAACGCCTATTAAATGGAACGTTCCAACAAATCAAGATATTTTGCCCCCTGCCTCGTGCAGCGAAAATTGCTGCATCGCAGCAGCCGAAAGCCCTGCTTGCCGGAGGATTGCGCCGCCGAGCCGCATTTTTCCCGGCTTCGCAAAAACGCGATTGACTCAAATGCGCCGCAGGGATTAGATCGTTCCAATAAAATCGCACAAGAAACCACCGGGAGGACAGATCTGGATGGCCAGCCGGGCCAAGGCAACGATACTCGACATCGCCCGTGAGGCGGGCGTGTCCAAATCGACGGTATCGCTGGTGCTGCAAGGCAGCGGGCTGATCCGGCCCGAAACCGCGCTCAAGGTGCGCAAGGCGATCGAGGACGTCGGCTATGTCTACAACCGCGGCGCCGCCAATCTGCGCAAGGCCCATTCCAACGTCATCGGCATGGTCATCAACGATCTCACCAATCCGTTTTTCGCCGAGCTCGCGGTCGGCATGGAGCGCGTCTTCCAGTCGGCCGGCATCGTGCCTTTCATCGCCAATACGGCTGAAAACCCGGTGCGTCAGGAAGAGGTTCTGAAATCGTTGATGGAGCAGGGTGTCGCCGGGCTCGTCGTGTCGCCGGCGCGCGGCACCACGCCTGGCGCGTTCCGTCGCCTTGAGACCGCAGGCGTTCCGGTCGTCTTCGTCATGCGCCGGCTTCCCGAAAGCCGTATCCCGGTGATCACGCCCGACAATCATCGCGGCGCCTATCTCGCCACCGCCCATCTGATCGGCAAGGGCCATCGCCGGCTGGCCTTCTTCGGCGGCTCGTCCGACCTTGTCGTCTATCACGAGCGCCTGGGCGGCTTTCGCGCGGCCTGTGAAGCGCTCGGCATCGAACCGGCCGACAGGCTGGTCTTCGAGGGCGAAACCAGCCGCAAGGGCGGTATTGCCTGCCTGGAAACCGCACTTGCCATGGCCGCGCCGCCGACCGCGGCCCTTTGCTTCAACGATGCGGTCGCCTTCGGCGTCTTGCTGGCGCTGCGCAAGCGCGGCCTGGAACCCGGCGCGGACTTTGCCGTCGTCGGCTTCGACGATGTCGCCGAGGCCGAGCACTATATGCCGGCGCTGACCAGCGTCGCGGTGAACACCGCCGGCCTCGGCGAGCGCGCCGCCCATGTCGTGCTGAAGATGATCCAATCGCGCACCACGCGCGCCGAGGATCATATCGGCGCCGTCAACCTCGTGGTCAGGGAAAGCTGCGGCCCCGATCGCAAGGAGCATGGCTGTGCAGGAATGGGAGACGCGGCATGACCGTCAGTTGGGGGCTGATCGGCGCCAGCACGATCGCAAGACAGTTCATGATCGGCGCCATCCGCGCGCAGAAGGACGGCGAGATCGCCGCGGTGATGAGCTCCAGCCCGGAGCGCGCCGCCACTTACGCCAGTGAAAACCGCATTCCGGCGGCGATCTCGACGCTCGACGCCCTGCTCAAATCCGATATCGACGCCGTCTACATCTCGACCACTAACGAATTGCATCTCGAACAGGCACTCGCCGCCATCGAGGCGGGAAAGCATGTGCTGTGCGAAAAGCCGCTGGCGCTGACCAGCGCCGACGCGCGCAAGATGGTCGCGGCGGCCAGGGCCGCCGGCGTTGTGCTCGGCACCAATCACCATCTGCGCAATGCCGGCTCGCATCGGGTGATGCGCGAAGCGATCGCTGCCGGCCGCATCGGCAGGCCGATCGCCGCGCGCGTCTTCCACTCTGTCTATCTGCCGGAAAACCTGCAGGGCTGGCGCATCACCAGGCCGGACGCCGGCGGCGGCGTGGTGCTCGACATCACCGTCCACGATGCCGATACGCTGCGCTTCGTGCTCGGCGACGATCCGGTCGAGATCTCGGCATTCACGCAATCGGCCGGCATGGCCGCCGGCGGACTGGAAGACGGCGCCATGTGCCTCTGGCGCTTCGCATCGGGCGTCATCGCCCAATCGCATGAGGGCTTCACGACAAAATTCGCCGGCACCGGCTTCGAGGTGCATGGCAGCGAAGGCTCGCTGATCGCCAAAAATGTGATGACGCAGAAGCCGGTCGGCTCGGTCTTGCTTCGCACGGCACAGGGCGAGGAGGAATTGAGCTTCGACCGCGAAGACCTCTATGCCCGTTCGCTGCGCGAATTCCACGCAGCGATCCGTGGCGACGGCCAGCCGTCCGCCACCGGCGAGGACGGCGTCTGGTCGCTGACATCAGCCGAGGCGGCATTGCAATCGGCCAGGTCCGGAAACGCCGTTGCCATCGACCCGAAGCTCGGGAGCGCCGCGTGAGCAAGCTCGTTTCAGCGGCTGAAGCTGCCGGCCTGATCAGGGATGGCATGGTCGTTTCCGTGTCATCGTCGAGCGGCCTCGGCTGTCCGGATGCGGTGCTGGCCGCCGTCGGCGAGCGCTTCGACGCGGAAGGCCATCCCAGGGACATCACGACGCTGCATCCGATCGCCGCCGGTGACATGTACGGCATCAAGGGCATCGACCATCTAGCCAAGCCCGGCCTGTTGAAGCGCACTTTGTGCGGCTCCTATCCGTCCGGGCCGTCATCGTCGGAACCGCCGCAGATATGGAAGATGATCGGCGACAATTCGGTCGCCGCCTATAACGTGCCGTCCGGCATCCTGTTCGACATGCATCGCGAGGCCGCGGCCAAGCGCCCCGGCGTGCTGACCAAGGTCGGGCTCGATACCTTTGCCGACCCGCGCCATCAGGGTTGCGCCATGAATGCTGCCGCCAGCGAGCCGATCGTTTCGGTGCAGCAGTTCGACGGCGAGGAATGGCTCTATTTCCGCTCGATCGTACCGCAGGTCGCGATCATCCGCGCCACCACGGCGGACGAGCGCGGCAACCTTACCTATGAGCATGAGGGTGCCTATCTCGGCGGCCTCGAACAGGCGCTGGCCGCCCGCAACAATGGCGGCATCGTCATCGCGCAGGTCAAGCGCGTCGTCGAGAACGGCACGCTGAAGCCGCACAATGTGCGCGTGCCCGGCGTGCTGGTCGACCATATCGTGGTGGCGCCCGACCAGTTGCAGACGACGCTGACGCCTTACGATCCGGCCATCTCCGGCGAGATCTTCCGGCCACTGTCGAGCTTTCGCAACGCCGAGATGAACGTCCAGAAGGTCATTGCGCGCCGCGTCGCCATGGAGCTTGCCGACGGCATGGCGGTCAATATCGGCTTCGGCATCTCGGCCAATGTGCCGCGCATCCTGCTCGAGGAAGGCCAGCACGGCAAGGTCACCTGGGTCATCGAACAGGGCGCGGTCGGCGGCGTGCCGCTGCTCGATTTCAAGTTCGGCTGCTCGTCGAATGCCGACGCCTTCATGCCTTCGCCGCACCAGTTCATCTATTTCCAGGCCGGCGGCTTCGACGCCTCGCTGCTGTCCTTCCTGCAGATCGACCGCCACGGCTCTGTCAATGTCTCGAAGCTTTCGGCGCGGCCGCATGTCACCGCCGGCGCCGGCGGCTTCGTCGACATCACCGCGCGGGCGAAGAAGATCGTCTTTTCCGGTTTCTTCAATGCCGGCGCCAAGTTGTCGCTTGCCGGTGGCGGCATCCGCATCGACCAGGAGGGCAAGGTCAAGAAAGTCGTCGGCGAGGTCGAGCATATCTCCTTCTCGGGCAAGCGTGCCGTCGCGCAGGGACAGGATATCACCTATGTCACCGAGCGCTGCGTGATGAAGCTGACGCCTGCGGGGCTGATGGTGACCGAGTTGGCGCCGGGCATCGACCTCGAGCGCGATGTGCTGGCGCAGGCCGAGATCCCGCTCGCCGTCGCCAACGACCTGAAAGTGACGCCGGATGCGCTCTACCGGGACCGGCCGATCGGCCTATCGCTCAATGGCGGCGCGTCGCTTGGAGGCGCACATGGCTGAGCGTCTGGTAACCTTTGAAACCGACGGCGCCATCGGCATTGTCACGCTGCGCCGGCCGGAGAAATTCAACGCGCTCGATATTCCGATGCTGCGGGCGCTGGAAGCGGCACTCGACGAGGCCGAGACAGCAACCGGCGTCCGCGTCGTGCTGGTCTGCGGCGAAGGCAAGGGCTTTTGCGCCGGCGGCGACGTCGAGGCTTGGGCGGAAATGAGCGCCGCCGATTTCCAGGTGCAATGGGTGCGCTACGGCCATCGCGTCTTCGACCGGCTGGCGCGGCTGCGGCAGCCGACGATCGCCGTGCTTGCCGGCCATGCGCTGGGCGGCGGGCTCGAACTGGCGGCCGCTTGCGACTTCCGCGTGGCGGAAACACAGGTGAAGCTGGGGTTCCCCGAAACCTCGATCGGCGTCGTTCCCGGCTGGTCCGGCACCCAGCGCGCCGTGCGCCGCTTCGGCGCGCAGGCAGTGCGGCGGATGGCGCTCGGCGGCGAGGTGTTTCTGGCTACCGAGGTTCTTGCTCTGGGGATTGTCGACCGGGTGGTCGAGACCGGCAAGGCGTTCGCCGAAGCCAAGGCCTGGGCCGGCAAGATCGCCGAGCGCGGCCCGCTCGCGACCGAAGCCGCCAAGCTGATGATTGCCATCGCCGAGGGCGAAGAGAGTGCTGCCGCGACCGAAGCGCTGGCCAGCGGCTTCATCGCGCTGACAAGCGATCTCAGAGCCGGCGTCGAGGCTTTCAAGGCCAAGCAGAAGCCGGCGTTCTCGAGATCTTAGGGACCTGGAAATCACATGAACGCACCCCTCAACATCGCCATGCCCGCCGAGGCAGCCGCAGCGCCGAAAAGCTACCGGCTGCTGATCGGCGGCAGGTTCGTCGACGCCCAGGACGGCCGCACACTGGAGCGTAGCAGCCCCGGCCACGGCTTCACCGTCTCGCGCTATGCACACGCCGGCGCGGCGGACGTAGAGGCTGCGGTTCAGGCCGCGCACAAGGCCTTCGAGACCGGCCCGTGGCCGCGCATGAAGGCCGCCGAACGCGCCACGATCTTGCTCAAGGCTGCTGACCTGATCGAGGCGCGGCTGGACGAGATTGCCCGGCTCGACGCGCTGGAATCCGGCAAGCCGATTGCGCAGGCGCGCGACGAGATCGGCGGCGCCGTCGACATCTGGCGCTATGCCGCGGCACTTGCGCGGACGCTTCACGGCGAAAGCTACGCCAATCTCGGCGATGCCATGCTCGGCGTCGTGTTGCGCGAACCGATCGGCGTCGTCTCCATCATCACGCCGTGGAATTTCCCGTTCCTTATCGTCAGCCAGAAACTACCCTTCGCGCTCGCCGCCGGCTGCACGGCGATGGTCAAGCCGAGCGAGATGACCTCGGCCTCGACCTTTGTGCTCGGCGAGATCCTGATGCAGGCCGGCTTGCCGGACGGCGTCGTCAACATCCTTGCCGGGTTGGGCGCCGATGTCGGCGCACCGATGGTCAGCCATCCGCTGGTCGAGATGGTGTCGTTCACCGGCTCCACCCGCGTCGGCAAGATGACCATGGCGTCTGCCGCCAACTCGCTGAAGAAAGTCGCGATGGAGCTCGGCGGCAAGAACGGCCAGATCGTCTTTCCCGATGCCGACCTCGAGGCCGCCGCCGACGCGGCAGTGTTCGGCGGCTTCTTCAATGCCGGCGAATGCTGCAATGCCGGCAGCCGGCTGATCGTCCATGAGGCGATCGCCGACGAGTTCCTCGGCGCCGTCAAAGCCCTCACCGCCAAGGTGGTTGTCGGCGACCCGCTCGACGACCGCACCAAGGTCGGCGCGATGATCTCCGCCGACCATGTGGCCAAGGTCACCGGCTACGTGACGGCAGCGGAAAACGGCGGCGGCCGGATCTGTAGCGGCGGCAATCAGCTTGCTTCGAGCGCCGGCCAGTATCTTGATCCGACCATCGTTCGCGACGTCACCGAAGACATGGCCATTGCACGCGAGGAAGTGTTCGGTCCGGTGCTCTCGGTGCTGACTTTTGAATCGATTGAAAGGGCGTTGCACATCGCCAACAACACGCCCTATGGTCTGTCGGCGGGCGTGTGGAGCGCCAGCATCGATACCTGCATGTCGGTGGCGCGGAATGTGCGTTCGGGAACCGTTTGGGTGAACACGTTCATGGAGGGTTACCCCGAGCTGCCTTTCGGCGGCTACAAGCAGTCCGGTCTCGGACGCGAACTCGGCAAGCGCGCCGTCGAGGATTATACCGAGGAAAAGACAATCCAGTTTCATCGCGGCCAGCGCACCGGATGGTGGGTCGGCTGAGTTGGGAAGAACCCGGTGGGCATCCGCCGGTCGTGTAAGTTCAACAAGGGAGGAAGTACATGTTGCGCAAACTGCTTATCGGGACGGCTCTCGCATCGGGCGTTGCGTTCGCGGCCCATGCCGAGGACGTCAAGGAAGTCCAGATGCTGCATTGGTGGACGTCGGGCGGCGAAGCTGCCGCTCTGAACGTGCTCAAGCAGGATCTGGCCAAGGAAGGCTTTGCCTGGAAGGACGTGCCGGTGGCCGGCGGCGGCGGCGACGCCGCCATGACCGCGCTGAAGGCGATGGTGGCAGCGGGCAACTACCCGACCGCCTCGCAGATGCTTGGCTATACCGTGCTCGATTACGCCGCAGCCGGCGTTATGGGCGACCTGACCGAGACGGCGATAAAGGAAGGCTGGGACAAGTCCGTTCCCGCGGCCCTGCAGAAATTCTCCGTCTATGACGGCAAGTGGGTCGCGGCTCCGGTCAACGTCCACTCGGTCAACTGGCTATGGATCAACAAGGCGGTGATGGACAAGATCGGCGGCACCGAGCCCAAGACCTTCGACGACTTCATTGCGTTGCTGGACAAAGCCAAGGCGGCGGGCGTCATCCCGCTCGCGCTGGGCGGCCAGAACTGGCAGGAAGCGACAATGTTCGACTCAGTCGTGCTGTCGACCGGCGGGCCTGAGTTCTACAAGAAGGCCTTCAACGACCTCGACGAGGAGTCGCTGAAGTCCGACACGATGAAGAAGTCGTTCGACAATCTCGCCAAGCTCGTCACCTATGTCGACCCGAACTTCTCGGGCCGGGACTGGAACCTCGCCACCGCCATGGTCATCAAGGGCGATGCGCTGGTGCAGGTGATGGGTGACTGGGCCAAGGGCGAATTCAACGCCGCCAAGAAGGTCCCGGGCACCGACTTCCTGTGCTACCGCTTCCCGGGCACCGACGGCAGCGTCGTCTACAACTCCGACATGTTCGGCATGTTCAACGTTCCGGAGGACCGCAAGGCCGCCCAGATCGCCCTGGCCACCGCCACGCTGTCGAAGAGCTTCCAGTCGGCCTTCAACGTCGTCAAGGGCTCTGTTCCGGCCCGCACCGACGTGCCGGACACCGATTTCGACGCTTGCGGCAAGAAGGGCATGGCCGACCTGAAGGCCGCCAATGAAGGCGGCACGCTGTTCGGTTCGCTGGCGCAGGGCTATGGCGCGCCTCCCGCGGTTGCCAACGCCTATAAGGATGTCGTCTCGAAATTCGTGCACGGCCAGATCAAGACCTCGGACGAGGCCGTGACCCAACTGGTCAGCGCGATCGAAGACGCCAAGTAAGGCACCCGCCCATGTGAATGATCTCCCCGGCGCAAGCCGGGGAGATCCCCTGCGGCGAGGTTTTGCGGTTGCGCCGACCGGCACGCTTTCGTGCCGCAGAGCCCGAGACAGCAGAATTCCGGACCCGCCATACGGAATGGACAGATGAGCACAGTTGCTGAAACCAGTATCACGCTGACGCCGGAGCACGATGCCCGTCCGGGCGCCACGGTGCGCTCGCGCCTTCAGGACGCGCTGCCGAAGCTCGTGCTGGCGCCGAGCTTCGCCGCCACTATCGTCTTCGTCTACGGCTTCATCCTGTGGACGATCTATCTGTCCTTCACCAATTCCAAGACCTTTCCCTCCTATGCGATCACCGGGCCACGCGCCTATCAGCGGCTATGGCGCTGGACTTTCGAAAGCGATCCGCCGTCCTCCTGGTACACGTCGATCACCAATATGGGGATTTTCGGCTTCCTCTATATTTCCATCTGCCTGGCGCTCGGCCTGTTCCTGGCGATCCTGCTCGACCAGAAGATCCGCGGCGAAGGTGTGCTGCGGCCGATCTACCTCTACCCGATGGCACTGTCGTTCATCGTCACCGGCGTTGCCTGGAAATGGTTTCTGGACCCCGGCCTCGGCCTCGAGCAGACGCTGCACCAATGGGGCTGGACGAGCTTCCATTTCGACTGGATCAAGAACAAGGATTTCGTCATCTACACAGTGGTCATCGCCGGCGTCTGGCAGGCGTCGGGCTTCATCATGGCGATGTTCCTGGCCGGCCTGCGCGGCATCGACGGCGAGATCCTGAAGGCGGCGCAGATCGACGGCGCCACCACCTTCCAGCTCTACCGTCGCATCGTCATCCCGCTGCTGCGGCCGATCTTCCTGTCCGCCTTGATCGTCCTCGCGCATCTCGCCATCAAATCCTACGATCTGGTGGTCGCGCTGACCAGCGGCGGGCCGGGCGGTTCGGCCTGGCTGCCGTCCAACTTCATGTATGAGTACACCTTCAAGCGCAACGAGATGGCCGTCGGCTCGGCCAGCGCCGTGATCATGCTGATGACCATCACCGCGATCATCGTTCCCTATCTCTATTCCGAGCTTCGGGAGAAGCCGCGATGAGCGCCGTGGCCACTCCTGCTCGCCAGAGCACTGGCGGTATCAGCGCCAGGACGGTCAACCGTATTGTCATCTACGGGCTGCTGGCGCTGTTCGCGCTGTTCTACCTGATGCCGTTGTTCGTCATGCTGGTGACCTCGTTCAAGACCATGGACGAAATCCAGAACGGCAACATGCTGGCGCTGCCGCAGGAGCCGACCTTCGCACCTTGGATAAGGGCGTGGAGCGAGGTTTGCTCGGGTCTCACCTGCGTCGGCATGAAGGGTTATTTCTGGAACTCGATCAAGATGGTGGTTCCGGCCGTCATCATCTCGACCCTGCTCGGCGCGCTCAACGGCTATGTGCTGACGAAATGGCGCTTTCGCGGGGCGACGCTGGTGTTCGGGCTGATGCTGTTTGCCTGCTTCATTCCGTTCCAGTCCGTCCTCTTGCCGATGGCAACGATCCTCGGCAGCCTCGGCCGGTTCGGCGTCAAGCTGCAGAACGCGACCGGCCTCACCTTCGGCTTCGGCAATCCGACCGTGAACCTGGTGTTCGTTCACGTCGTCTACGGCATCGGCTTCACCACCCTGTTCTTCCGCAATTATTACGAAGCGTTTCCGAACGAGCTGGTGAAGGCGGCGCAGATCGACGGCGCCAGCTTCTTCCAGATCTTCCGGCGCATCATGCTGCCCAACTCGCTCCCGATCATCGTGGTGACGGTGATCTACCAGTTCACCAACATCTGGAACGACTTCCTCTTCGCTTCCGCCTATGCCGGCTCAGGCGACGTGATGCCGATGACGGTGGCGCTGAACAATGTCGTCAACACCTCGACCGGCGTCGTCGAATACAACGTCAACATGGCGGCGGCGATGATCGCCGCGCTGCCGACGCTCCTCGTCTACGTGCTCGCCGGCCGCTATTTCGTGCGCGGCCTGATGGCCGGCGCCGTCAAAGGATAATCGCATGGCTTTTCTGGAAATTGACGGGCTGAAGAAGCGTTTCGGAGCGGTCGAGATCCTGAAAGGCATCGACCTCGACCTGGAAAAGGGCGGCTTCCTCGTGCTGGTCGGGCCTTCCGGTTGCGGCAAGTCCACGCTGCTCAACACTATTGCCGGCCTGGAAACCATCACCGAAGGGGAAATCCGCGTCGACGGACGCACGATCAACGATCTCCACCCCTCCAAGCGCGACATCGCCATGGTCTTCCAGAGCTACGCGCTCTATCCGAACATGACGGTTGCCGGCAATATCGCCTTCGGCATGGAGATGCGCGGCGTGCCGGCCGGCGAGCGCCAGAAGGCGATCGACAAGGTGGCGAAGGTCCTGCAGATCGGCCATTTGCTGAAGCGCAAGCCAAGCCAGCTCTCCGGCGGCCAGCGCCAGCGCGTCGCCATGGGCCGGGCGCTGGTGCGCGATCCAAAGCTGTTCCTGTTCGACGAGCCTTTGTCCAATCTCGATGCCAAGCTGCGTGTCGACATGCGCATCGAGATCAAGCGCCTGCACGCCACCACCGGCACCACCATCGTCTACGTCACCCACGACCAGATCGAGGCGATGACGCTGGCCACCAAGATCGCGGTGATGCGCGACGGCGAGGTGCAGCAGTTCGGCACGCCAGCCGAAATCTATAACAATCCGGTCAACCTGTTTGTTGCCGACTTCATGGGCTCGCCGGCGATGAACCTGATCCCGGCGACGATCGGCAGCAACGGCAGCGGCTTCTCCGTCGTCATGGAGCGCGAGGCGCGCCAGCCGATCTCGCTGCCGCTGGGCAATGCGCCGGCCGGCCTGTCGGCATTCCAGGGAAAACCGATCATCTTCGGCGTCCGCCCGGAAGCACTGACCGATCCCGAGGGTGCCGAACGCAACGCCTCGAACATCGCCCGCGCCGACTGTCACATCGAGGTCATCGAGCCGGCCGGCTCGGATACGTTCGCGGTCACCAATCTCGGCGGCAAGGCGGTGGTGGCGCGGCTGCGCGCCGATGCCAAAATCCAGCCCGGCACGGTCACGCCGCTCGCCTTCAACCTGACCAAGGCGGTGTTCTTCGATCCAGCGACCGAGAAACGCATCGTCTAACGGCCATGACAAATCCCGACATCGTCATCATCGGCTCCGGCATAGGCGGCGCCACGATCGCCTCCGGCCTTGCCGGCAGTGGCGCCTCGATTCTGATGCTGGAGCGCGGCGAAGCCCTGCCGGCAACGCCGCACACACGCGACACCCGCGCGATCTTCGTCGATGGCCACTATAGGCCGAAGGAGATGTGGCTCGAGGCCGGCGGAGCGCCGTTCAACCCGGGCAATTACTACTATGTCGGCGGCAATTCGAAATTCTACGGCGCGGTGCTGATCCGCTACCGCAGGGAAGACTTTTCGGAGATGGAGCATTATGGCGGCGTCTCGCCGGCCTGGCCGTTTTCCTACGAGGAATTCGAGCCCTGGTATTCCAGGGCCGAGCAGCTTTTCCGCGTGCGCGGTGCACTCGGTGAAGACCCGACCGAGCCGTTCCACTCGATGCCCTACCCTTTCGGGCCGGTACCCGACGAGCCGCCGATCGCGCGTGCGCGCGCCGAGCTTAGGAGCCTGGGCCTGCACCCGGCATCGCTGCCGCTCGGCATCGACATCGAAGCCTGGCTGAAAGACGGCAGCACGCCGTGGGACGCTTTTCCCAACACCGGCGTCGGCAAGGTCGACGCCCAAACGGGGCCGCTGACCGCCGCCCTTGCCGACCAGAACATCAAGCTCGAGACCGGCGCCCACGTCGAACATCTCGAGGCATCGCCGGATGCGGGGACAATCGCTGCCGTCCATTATCGACAGAACGGTACGCTGAAGAAAGTCGCGCCGAAGCTGGTCATCCTATCGGCCGGCGCGGTCAATTCCGCCGCCATCCTGCTGCGCTCGCCCAGCCCTCAGGGCAGAGGCGGTGGCAAAGGCCTGGCCAACCGCTCCGACCAGGTCGGCCGCAACTTCATGAACCACAATTCGAGCGCCATGCTGGCGATCGATCCACGCCGCCGGAACAAATCCGTCTACCAGAAGACGCTGATGCTGAACGATTATTATCTGTCCGACGGCAAGGGCGGCAAGCCGCTCGGCAATGTCCAGCTCCTCGGCAAGATCGACGGCAACATCCTCAAGGCCAATGTCAGGCGCGCGCCCAAATTCGCGCTCGATTTCATGGCCGGCCGCGCCGTCGACTGGTATCTGATGTGCGAGGACCTGCCCGATCCCGAGAGCCGCATCATGGTCGACGGCAAGGACATCGTCATGCAGTGGCGGCGCTCCAACATGCAGTCGCTCGACGGACTGACCAAGGTGATGCGCGAGAATTTCCGCGCCTGCGGCTATCCGATCGTCCTATCGCGTCCGTTTGACAAGCGCACGCCCTCACATCAGTGCGGCACGGTGAAGATGGGCAACGATCCAGCGACCTCGCCGCTTGATCCGTTCTGCCGCTCCTTCGACCACAGCAATTTGTTCGTCGTCGATGCCGGCTTCCTGCCGAATTCGGCCGCCGTCAATCCGGCGCTGTCGATCGCCGCTCAGGCGCTGCGCGTCGCCGATCATATCCGCAAGACGGAGCTTGCAACATGAGCCGCCCGGCAGCGATCGTCACCGGCGGCGCGCGCGGGATCGGCCTTGCTTGCGCCGAGGCGCTGGCCGACGCAGGCTTCGACATCCTCCTCTCAGACCTTGCCGACGAAGCCGCCGACGGGCTCGCCGCCGACATCACAGGGCGCGGCGCGAAGTTCGCCTATGCCAGCAGCGACATCGCCGACCTCGACGGCCACGCAGCGCTGATTGATGCCGCGACAAGCGCCTTCGGCCGCATCGACTGCCTGGTCAACAATGCCGGCATCGGCGCCGTCCTGCGCGGCGATCTGCTCGAGCTCAAGCCCGAAAATTTCGACCGGGTGCTCGGCATCAATCTGCGCGGCACCGTATTCCTCAGCCAGGCCGTCGCCAAAGCGATGCTCGGCCTGCCAAGCGATGGTGCGAGATCGATCATCACCATCACCTCGGTCAGCGCCGCCATGGCCTCGCCGGAACGTTCCGATTACTGCATCTCCAAGGCTGGGCTTTCGATGTGGGTGAAGAACCTGGCGCTGCGGCTTGCCACCGAAAACATCGCCGTGTTCGAGGTGCGCCCGGGCATCATCCGCACCGACATGACCGCGGGTGTCACCGCCAAATATGACGGATTGATCGACGGCGGGCTGGTGCCGGCAATGCGCTGGGGCGCAGCGGATGATGTCGGCGCCGCCGTGGCGGCGTTGGCCGGCGGCACGCTCGGCTTTTCGACCGGCTCGGTCATCAATGTCGACGGCGCGCTGTCGGTGCCGAGGCTATGAACAGGGTGACGCCATGACCGACTACATCATCGTCGGCGCCGGCCCGGCCGGCTGCGTACTCGCCAACCGGCTGAGCGAAGATCCGTCGCATCAGGTGCTGCTGCTCGAAGCCGGCGGCAAGGACTGGCATCCGCTGATCCACATGCCGGCCGGTTTCGCCAAGATGACCAAGGGCATCGCCGCCTGGGGCTGGTCGACGGTGCCGCAAAAGCACATGCAGGACCGTGTCTTCCGATACACGCAGGCCAAGGTGATCGGTGGCGGCTCTTCGATCAACGCCCAGATCTACACGCGCGGCAACGCCCGCGACTACGACGCCTGGGAGAAGGAAGAAGGCCTTGCCGGCTGGGGCTATCGCGACGTGCTGCCCTATTTCAAGCGCGCGGAGAACAACCAGCGTTATGCCAACGATTTCCACGGCGACCAAGGCCCGCTCGGCGTGTCGAACCCGATCGCGCCGCTGCCGATCTGCGAGGCCTATTTCCGTGCCGGACAGGAGATGGGCATCCCCTTCAATCCCGACTTCAACGGGGTAGCCCAGGAGGGCGTCGGTTACTATCAGCTGACGCAGAAGGACGCGAAGCGCTCCTCCGCCTCTGTCGCCTATCTCCGGCCGATCCGCGAGCGAAAGAATCTCACCGTCAGGACCGGCGTTCTGGTGACGCGCATCGTCGTCGACAAGGGCCGCGCCGTCGGCGTCGAGATCGTCGACAGGCCGGGCGGCCAGCCAACGATCCTGCGCGCCGAGCGCGAGGTGATCGTCTCGTCCGGCGCCATCGGCTCGCCGAAGCTTTTGCTGCAGTCGGGCATCGGCCCGGCCGACCATCTGAAGGCGGTCGGCGTAACACCGGTGCACGATCTGCCCGGCGTCGGCTCCAACCTGCAGGATCATCTCGACCTGTTCGTCATCGCCGAATGCACCGGCGATCACACCTACGACAACTACGCCAAGCTGCACTGGACGGCGTGGGCCGGGCTGCAGTATCTGCTCCTGAAGAAAGGCCCGGTAGCCTCCAGCCTGTTCGAGACCGGCGGCTTCTGGTACGCCGATCCGACCGCCGCCTCTCCCGACATCCAGCTGCATCTCGGCCTCGGCTCCGGCATCGAGGCCGGCGTCGAGAAGCTGAACAATCCGGGCGTGACATTGAACTCGGCCTTCCTGCGCCCGCGCTCGCGCGGCACCGTGCGGCTGAACAGTGCCGACCCGGCCGACCGCCCGCTGATTGATCCGAACTATTGGTCCGATCCCTATGACCGCGACATGTCGATCAAGGGGCTGAGGCTGGCGCGCGAGATCATGCGGCAGAAGGCGCTGCAGCCCTATGTACTGCGCGAGGTACTGCCGGGACCCGACCTGCAGAGCGGCGACGAGTTGTTCGACTACGCCTGCCGCAGTTCCAAGACCGACCACCACCCGGTCAGCACCTGCCGCATGGGCCACGATGCGATGAGCGTGGTGACGCCCGATCTCAAGCTGCGCGGTATCGAGGGCCTGCGCGTCTGCGACGCCTCGGTGATGCCGCGCATCCCCTCCTCCAACACCAATGCCCCGACGATCATGGTTGGCGAAAAAGGCGCCGATCTGATCCTTGGCCGCGAGCCGCTGCCGCCGGCGGTGTTTTCCACCAACCGAGCGGCATGAGGGACAAAGAATGATCAGGCACTGTGTCTTCGTCAGATTTCGCAACGATGTCGCCGACGCCGAGCGCGCGGCAATCCATGCCGATCTCGAAGCGTTGCGGGCGGTGATCGACGGCATGGGCAGGGTCGAATTCAGCGCCAATACCAGCCCGGAACCCTTCGCCCGCGGCTTCACGCACGGCTTCACCATCGACTTTCGCGACGCTGCGGCACGCGATGCCTATCTGGAGCATGAAGCGCATCAGCGAGCCGGCGCAAAACTGGTCGCGGCGCTCGAAGGCGGCACCGACGGGCTGATGGTGTTTGATCTGGAGATCGCGTGACTATCCCATTCTCAGCGCAACGACGCCGGCAACGATGCTAAGCACCGCGGCACCTCGCCATGCCGTCATCTTCTCGCCGAGCGCGAACACCGAGATCATCATGGCGAACAGGATCGATGTTTCGCGCAGCGACGCCACCGAGGCGATCGGCGCCTTGGTCATCGCCCACATCACGATCCAGTAGGCGCCGCCGCTGAGCACGCCGGTATAGATTCCGGCCTTCCAGTCGCGCGCCAGCACCGGCAGCGCCTGTGGGCCGCGAAAGACGACGCATAGCACCAGCGCCCACAGCGCATCGCAGACGAACAGCCAGGCGGCATAACTCGACGCGGTGGCGGCCAGCCGCGCGCCGCTGCCGTCCGACAGCGTGTAGCTGGCGATGAAGATCGATGTGCCCAGCGCGAAGCCGACGGCGCGCAGGTTCAATTTCTCCAGATGCGCGCCGCCGCGAAACGACAGCACCAGCGTGCCCGCCGACAACAAGAGGATGCCGAGAACGGCGAGCGGCGCCGGCATCTCGGCAACCACCACAACGCCCCCCAAAGCGGCCAGCAATGGCGCGGTGCCGCGCGCCAGCGGATAGGTCTGGGCGAAATCGCCGGCCTTGTAGGCGCCGATCAGGAACGTCCTGTAGCCCATGTGGAAGACAACCGAGGCGAGGATGTATGGCCACACTTCCGGCTTCGGCACCTCGACGAAAGGCAACGTCACCAGCGCAGCGGCACCCATGCCGAGCGTCATCAGTGTGATCGACAGGAAACGGTCGAGATGGACCTTGACCAGCGCGTTCCAGATCGCATGCATGGAAGCGGCGGCGAGCACCGCGAAAAAGACAAACAGGCTCATCGGCGGTTCATCCGCCGCCCGTCCCGATGACGATCGGCGTCTCCAGGTCGATATCGACCCAGAGCGGAAAATGGTCGGAAGCGATTTGGCCGATATCGGCGCTGACCGAGCGCACGCGCCCGGCAAACATGCCGCCGACGAAGCAATGGTCGAGCCGGCGCTTTGCCAGCCTGCCATCGATAGTCTTCACATGGGTGTGGAAATCCGCTGTCGGTTCCATTGCGACGGCGGCGGCATCGACAAAACCGTCGAGATAGGCGGCACCGCGATGATAGGGCGCGCTGCCGACAATGCGCCGGTACTCGGCGCTATCCGGCTCCATGTTGAAGTCGCCCAACCAGATCGCCGCTACGGGGTTTTTTGGCTCCTGTTCGCCATTGCTCCAGTTGCGCGCCGGCTCGTCGTCGGCGCCGCTCCATGGGCCGCCCTCGGACGGCACGCGGCGATGCTCGGCGAGCAAATAGTCGATCTGCTCCAGCCGCTCCTCGGCCGCGATATGCGCCAGATGCAACGACAGCACCCGCACCGGACCGGCAGGGGTGCGGATCATGCATTCGAGTGCGGCATTGCGGGTGTTGAGCGGCCGCAGCGTGCGCCTGAGCGGCAGGGTATGCAGCCGCGACCAGACGATCGGCAGCTTCGACAGAACCATGGTGCCGAATTGCCGCCGCCGGTTGACGATGCGGCCTTCACGCCGGTGGCTGGCATCCATGTCGAAGGCCGGCCCGTAGACCCAATGATAGTCGGGCAGCAATTGCGAAAGAAGTTCCGGCTGGTCGTCCTCGTTGCTGCGCAACCAGTGCCGTTCCACCTCCTGCAAGGCGACGATGTCGGCGCCGGCCACGACCTTGGCACAACGCGCCAGGTCGTAGCGGCCATCGCTGCCGAAGCCGTACTGGATGTTATAGCTGACCAGCTTCATTGCTTATCCGGCTCAGTTTCCTGCTGGCAGTAGCCGTTCGCTGACAGCCTTGCAATGTGCAGCCGAGCGGAGGGAGCTTGGGCCAGATGCTAAGTGGTCAGCGGCTGGAACCGACCGGGCGGGGATGCTGCCAGTTCCGACCAGTCGATTTCTTCCTCAAGGCGGTGGTAGGCTTCGTCGCCGATCGTTCCGTCGATGCGCAAACGCTCCAGCGCATCGCGCTGGCTCTTGATGGCGTAAAGACGCAATCTGTCATACTCGGTCGCAGCCTGGGCATCCTCCGGGTTTTCGGCGATGGCGCGCTGGGCGGCATATTGCTCTCGCACCGCCCCGGCCGCGCTGGATGTCTTGCCGCTGAGCACGTCCAGCGCCGCCTGCATGATGGCGACGCGCGCCTGCGCCACCTCCCGGTCGACCGTCCGGTCGAGGTCGAGATTGAGCAGAAGCAGCAACGGTTTCAGGCTGACGCCTTGCAGCACCAATGTGCCGAGCACGACCGTGAAAGCGGCGAGCACGATCGGATCACGGCCCGGAAAGTCGGCCGGCAAGGCAAAGGCTGCCGCAAGCGTCACCAGGCCACGCATGCCGCACCAGCCGATAAGCACGCCGCCGCGAAATGTCGGCGCGTCCTTCCGCCTGTCCTCGTCGCCCAGACGTGCCAGCGCTCTGAGGATCGCGCCGCAGCCCAGAACCCAGACGAGCCGCGATACGATGACGACGGCCAGCACAGCCAGGGCAAAGACGAACGCCTCGCTTTGTCCTTGCTCGGCAAGTCGGCCGACGATGGACCGCGCTTGCAGGCCCATCAGAACGAAGGCCAGCACGTTGAGCACGAACACCGCCGTCTCCCAGACCGAGTAGGAGCTGACACGATTCCTTGCCGGCATGCGGCGCGGCGATGTACGTGCGATCGTCATGGCATAGACGACGATCGTGATGATGGCGGAAAGCCCTATCCTGTCGGCCAGGATCCAGACGCCGAAGGTTGAGGCGAATTGCACCACGGTGCCGCTCGCCGGGTCGTCGATGCGGCCGAGTATGGCGAGAGACAACCGGCCGAGCACATAGCCTGCGGCAAGGCTGCCGACCGTCGACAGCAGGATCATTGGAACGGCACTGCTCAACAGGATGGAGCCGGCGGCTGCGGAAACCGACATCCTGTAGATCAGCAGCGCCGTAGCGTCGTTGAGAAGGCTCTCGCCTTCCAGGATGGCGGTGATGCGGTGCGGCACCTTGAACTGTCCGAGCACGGCCGCCGCCGCCACAGCATCGGGCGGCGCTACGATCGCGCCGAGCGCTATGGCCGCGGCAATGGGCAGGCCTGCCATCGTCCAGCCGACCAGCGCGACCGTCACGGTGGTGAAGATGACGGCGCCAAGCGCCAGCAGGATGAGCGAAACCTTGTAGCGGTTGAGATCGCGCAGCGACGTGTCATAGGCCGCGTCGAGCAGAACCGGCGCGATGAACAGAGCGAGCGCCAGCTCCGGGTCGATCTCGATGGTCGGGGCAAACGGCAGGAAGGCGATGCCGGCGCCGGCCAGCGCCAGCAATGACGGATAGGGAATCTGCAGACGCCGCGACAGCGCGGTCAGGGCGACCGCGATGAGAAGCAGGACAAGGGTGAGTTCAAAAAGCGCCATGCCTTATCGTAGCGGTGAAGCCGGGCGATTGGCACTGCAAAAACGGCGACGGCTTTGGCTGCTCGTGAATGGTGAATGGTGAATGGTTGCTTGCAGAGGAATTTCGGCGCGTAAAGCGCATTCTTACTATTCACTATTCACTATTCACCATTCACTCTTCTCCTAATGCAGCACCAGCATGTCGCCCGACGAGAACGAAATCTCGGCCTTTTCGCCGACGGCCGGCGGCGGTGTGGCCGGACTGTTGAACGTGTCGAGCGAGACCGTGCTGCCGCCGATGCCGACGCGAACCCGGATGACCGAGCCGAGGAAATGCACCTCGGCGATTTCGCCCGAAAGGCTGGAATCGCGGCCGGGGTGTCGGCCGAGCGAGATCGCCTCGGGCCGCAGCGCCAGCGACAGCGTGTCGCCGGATTTCGAGCCGTTGAGCTTGCCCTTGAGCGAGACCTCTTGCGAGTTGACGCGCACCTTGCCCGAAGCGGCGTCGGTGACCGTGCCTTCGAGCACGTTCAGCGTGCCGACGAAATTGGCGACGAATTTGGTTGCCGGCCGGTTGTAGATCTCGAACGGCGTGCCGACCTGCTCGGCCTTGCCGCCATACATGACGGCGATGCGGTCGGAGATCGACAGCGCCTCTTCCTGGTCGTGGGTGACGAAGATGGTGGTGATGCCGAGCTTCTTCTGGATCGAGCGGATTTCCTCGCGCAGTGACACGCGCACCTTGGCGTCGAGCGCCGACAGCGGCTCGTCGAGCAGCAGCAGTTTCGGCTTGGGCGCAATCGCCCGCGCCAGCGCGATGCGCTGCTGCTGACCGCCGGAGAGCTGATAGGGATAGCGGTCGCCCATCTGTGGCAGCTTGATGATGTCGAGCATCTCGGCAACGCGCCTGTCGGCATCGGCCTTCGGCATACC
Organism: Mesorhizobium sp. M0590; assembly: GCF_040320905.1. Taxonomy (NCBI): domain Bacteria; kingdom Pseudomonadati; phylum Pseudomonadota; class Alphaproteobacteria; order Hyphomicrobiales; family Phyllobacteriaceae; genus Mesorhizobium; species Mesorhizobium sp. M0590. The sequence goes on along the minus strand of NZ_JAMYQN010000008.1, from coordinate 181,339 downwards.
GGCGACCTTCAGCCCGAAGCCGATATTCTGCGCCACGGTGAGGTTCGGAAACAGCGCATAGGCCTGGAACACCATGCCGACATTGCGCTGGTTGGGCTTGAGCCGGGTGATGTCCTTGCCGGCCACGACGATCTTGCCGGCGGATGGCTCTTCGAAACCGGCGACCATGCGCAGCACCGTCGTCTTGCCGCAGCCCGACGGGCCAAGGAAGGAGACGAATTCGCCCGGCTCGACGTCGAGGTTGAAATCCTGCACCACGGTGATGGGGCCGAAGGATTTTCGCACATGCTGGATTGAGAGGAATGGCTCGGTCATGGCTTTTTCTTTCGGGTCAGTTCGGACGGTTCGCCGATCGCGGCGCGAAGCGCGACAGGATCTGGATCAGCGACATGCAGCCCCAGGTGATGGCGAAGGCGATGATGGCAAGCGCCGCCGGCTCGTAGGCGCGATTGGCGCCGACGTTCTGCAGATAGGGTCCGAAAGCAGGCCGGTTGAGCAGGCTGGCCATGGTAAATTCACCGATGACGATGGCGAAGGTCAGGAAGGCGCCCGACAGCACCGCGATCAGCACGTTCGGCAGGATGACCCGAGCGATGATCGTGCCCCAGCCGGCGCCGAGGATCTGCGCCGCCTCAGTCAGTGTCCGCACGTCGATGGTGCGAAGCCCGGTGTCGACGGCGCGATACATATAGGGCAGCGCCAGTGTCGCATAACCGATGACCAGCAAGGCATTGGCTCCTGTGTCGCTGGCCAGGAACGGCAGCGGTGAGTTCGACCCGTACATTCTGATGTAGCCGAAGACGATAACGATGGCCGGGATGACCAGCGGCAACAGCGTGATGAACTCGACGACGGGCCTTAGCTGCGGCAGCCGCAGACGAATCCAGTACGCCGCCGGCACCACCACCAGCACGCCAAGGATGATGGTGAAGATGGCGGCGACCACCGAATAGATGAAGGTCGCCTGGAAGCGGGGATCGCCGAGCACGACCTGATAGGCATCGAAGGAATACGCGCCGCGCCGCATGCGCATGGAGAATTCCACGGTCGCGATCAGCGGAATGAAGAAATAGGCCGCGCCCAGCGCGAAGACGATCCAGGCCCAGAATCTGCCGGACTTCATTTGAGCCACCTCTCAGAGCGCGTCCTGAACCAGATGTAGAAGACATTGGCCAGCCCAGTGATGACGATCATGCCGAAGGCGATGGCGTAGCCGAGATGGGCATTGTGCAGCACGTCACCGCGGATCTGCGCGTAGAGCAGGATAGGGACGATGTTAAGCGAGGAGCCGGTCAGAGCGTAAGCGGTGGCGATGGCACCGAAGGCGTTGGCGAACAAGAGGATGACGGTGCCGAGGAAACTTGGCCAGATCACCGGAATGACGACCATGCGCCAGAACTGCGCCTGGGTCGCGCCAAGCGTTGCCGCCGCTTCGCCCCATTCCTTCTTCAGCCCATCGATCGCCGGCACGATGATCACCACCATCAGCGGGATCTGGAAATAGACATAGGTCAGCGTCAGGCCCCAGAACGACAGGATGTTGAAACCATGGGCATAAATGTTGAAGCCGACCAAGACGTTGAGCAGCACCGTGGCGAGCCCGAGCCGGCCGAGCGTCGCGAGAAAGGCGAAGGCCAGCGGCACGCCGGCAAAATTGGAGGCCACGCCGGAAAAGGTCAGTGTCGCCGAGCGTATCCACTCCGGCAGCCCGCCGCGCACGATGGCGATGGCAATGGCAAGCCCCGCGAAAGCACCGATCAGCGACGAGGCGAGGCTGACCTTGATTGAGATCCAGTAGGCGGCAACGATCGACGGCTGCGCCAAGGCCGCTATGTTTTCGAAAGTGAATTCGCCGGCATCGTTCCGGAATGCGCCAAGCATCAGATAGAGCGTGGGCAGGATCAGGAACATGATGGCGAAGATGAAGAAAGGCGCAACGCCAAGCCACTGCGTCGGCAGCCTCATGCTGCGGGCGTCGGCAGGAGGCGCGGTCTTCCCGGCAACAGCGTGATCGGACAACGAGATATCGGTCATGCGCCGGCTACCGTCCTGGAGGTATGCCGGGCGGCGATCTAAGCCGCCCGGCTGATCTCAAGTCTTACTTGACGTTGGCGCCGACGACGGCATCCCAGTTCTTGGTGATGGCTTCCTTGGCCTTGCCCTGCTCGTCGAGCGTCGGGAACACCGCGGCTGCATAGGACTCGGCCGGCGGCAGCTTGGCCATCACATCAGCCGGGAGCTTGCCATTCTTGGCGAGGTCGTTGAAGCGGATCGGGTGACAATAGCCCTTCAGCCAGCCGATCTGGCCTTCGTCGGAATAGAGATATTCCAGCCATAGCTTGGCAGCATTCGGGTGCGGCGCGTAAGCACTAATCGCCTGAACATAGACGCCGGCGACGACACCGGTCTTCGGCACGACGACGTCGACCGGCGGATTGCCCTTCAGCGTATCACGGCCGGCAAGCGCGTTATAATCCCAGGTCACCAGGATTGGCGTCTGGCCTTGGGCAAGCGTCGCGGGCTTGCCGATGACCGGCACGAAATTGCCGGCGGCGTTGAGCTTCTTGAAGAAGTCGAGACCAGCCGTGCCGGCGGCTTCGCCGGCAGCCGCACCGCCGGAAAGGCCGGCGGCATAGACTGCCTGGATGGCCTGGTTCGAAGCACGCGGGTCACCGGCGAGCGCCACGGCATTGGCGAATTCCGGCTTCAGCAAGTCGGCCCAGTCGGCCGGCGCTTCCTTGACCAGGTCCTTGTTCACCAGAAACGAAAGCACGCCGTAATAGTCGCCGGTCCAAAAGCCTTCGGCATCCTTGGCGCTGTCCGGGATCGAGTCCCAGGTTGACACTTTATAAGCCTGGATCAGGCCATCCTTCTTTGCGGTCGGGCCGAAGCTCAGGCCGACGTCGATGACGTCGGGCGCTTGCGGGCCCTTGTTGTCCTTGTTGGCCTTGATCGCCTCGACCTCGTCGCCGGAGCCGGCATCGGGGTTGAGCTCGTTGATTGTGAGTTCCGGATATTTTGCCTTGAAGCCGTCGATGACCGCGCCGTAGCCGCACCAGTCATGGGGCAGCGCGATGGTGGTGAGCTGGCCTTCAGCCTTGGCTGCGGCGACCAGTTCATCCATGGACTGGGCCGACGAGATGGCAGAGGTCGCCATCAGGGCGACGGCCGAAAGGGAAAGCAGTTTTCCCGTGAATTTGAACATGTGTTCTCTCCGTTGAACTGACGCCGTTGGACGCCTGCGATGCGGTATCGTTTTCGTGTGACAGCCAGATGAAAGCTTTGTGAAAGCGATGCCCCGCAGTATGAAAAAGTAAACTCTTTTTAACCGGCTGTAGCAATCGCTTCGCGATTCTTTTTCCGGCTAACTAGTTTCGATCTTGCCTTTCATCTTTCCCCCTTTCCTTTGCCTCTTTTCCCAAGTCGATTTCCGATGCGAAAATTGTCTCAGACGGTGCCGGCGATGGCGTTTTCGAGCAGCGTCAGCGCCGCCTTTTTGGTCAGCTTGACCGGGTTGCCGCCCGCGGTCGGATCGACCACCGCCATGTCGGCAATCAGGCCCTTGCGTTTCTTGTCCATGTCGAGCCCCTTGATCAGGCCGGGCAGCGCATGCGGCACCTTGAGCTCCTTGCGCAGCTTGATGATCGCCTTGGCAAAACCGTCGAATCCGCCCTTGATGCCGCAATAGGCGGCAAGCCGGGCTATGCGCGGCTCGATCGCCTCTCGGTTGAAGGCCAGCACGTAGGGCATGAACACGGCGTTGGTCATGCCATGGTGGGTGTCGTAGAGCGCGCCGATCGGATGCGACAGCGAATGAATCGCTCCAAGCCCTTTCTGGAAGGAGGCCGCTCCCATGGCAGCGGCGCTCATCATGTTGGCGCGGGCGACCAGATCCTTGCCGTTGGCGTAGGCTTTCGGCAGGTTTTCGAAGACCAGCCTTATGCCTTCCACGGCGATGCCGTCGGCCATCGGGTGATAGCCCGGCGCGCAATAGGCTTCGAGGCAATGGGCAAGCGCATCCATGCCGGTGCCGGCGGTGATGAAGCCCGGCATGCCGACCGACAGCTCCGGATCGGCAATGACGATCGCCGGCAAAAGCTTTGGATGGAAGATGACCTTCTTGGTGTGGCTCGCCTCATTGGTGATGACGCCGGCGCGGCCGACCTCCGAGCCGGTGCCGGCCGTGGTCGGCACGGCGATGATCGGCGCGATCGCATCGGCATCGGCGCGTGTCCACCAGTCGCCGACATCCTCGAAATCCCAGACCGGCCGTGTCTGCCCGGCCTGGAAGGCGATCAGCTTGCCCAGGTCGAGCGCCGAGCCGCCGCCAAAGGCAATGACGCCGTCATGCTTGCCCTTCTTGAACACGGCAATGCCGGCGGTCAGGTTGGAATCCACCGGGTTCGGCTTGACCTCGGAAAATACGCCATACGGCACCTTGGCGTCGTCGAGGATCTTCAGCGTCGAGGCCACCACCGGCAGCCTGGCCAGTCCCGGATCGGTGACGAACAGCGGCCGCTTGATGCCGGTCGCCGCCAGCACCTCCGGCAGCTCCTTGATGCGTCCGGCGCCGAAGCGGACGGTCGTCGGGTAATTCCATTTGGAAACGAGTTTTGTCATTTCGACCTTCTTGACTGCTTTCGTGCTCTTGGACGTCATTAGTTCACAAAGGTGTTGGCCACACGTTCCGACCGCATCATGTACGGAACCCAGATGACTGCGGCCCATATCGAGCGCGAAATTCCGCCTACGGTGTCTGCGTCGTACGCATCGGCCAATTCTGGAACGACGGTGGGAAAAGCCAGATGCACAGCCCATGGATCGAGAACGGCATATACCGGCATCGCGAATGCCCAAATCATGTACCAGCCGGGGAATATCTGCCAGCGCTTGAACATGAAGAACAATAATAGGGCCGGGGCCGTAAGGTTTAGTATGCCGGATATCACCAATTCGGCAAGAATCAGCACACCTTGGGACAAACTGTAGGCCTGCCAGTTCTGTAACATGCCGAGATAGTCGGAATTGTGCAGTTGTACCAACCCCAGTATCGGCGTGAGAATCAACCCGAGCATCGGCAGGACAAGCCATCCGCCGATACTCTCGGGACCCTCACGATCTGGCAGCGCCGATTGTTGTGTATCCGCCATTACTCCCCCTCAACAGCGATCGCATGCTTGTCGATCGCCACCTTAGATCACCTCGCGCAGATGGTATGATTTCGGCCTGGTCAGATTGTCGTAGCCGATGGCCGACAGTGCCGCGCCCTTGCCGGTGTCCTTGGCGCCGGTCCAGACCAGCGCCGGGTCGAGATAGTCGCAGCGGTTCATGAACACGGTGCCGGTCTCGACGCGATCGCCGATCGCCGCCGCATGGCCGGTGTCGCGCGTCCAGATCGAGGCCGTCAGCCCATAGGGGCTGTCGTTCATCAGCGCGATCGCTTCCTCGTCGTTGCGCACCTTCATGATGCCGACGATCGGGCCAAAGCTTTCCTCGCGCATGACGCTCATCTGGTGGTCGACCTGGGTCAGCACTTCCGGCGCCAGATAGGGGGAACCTTGCCTGTCGTTGGCCACCTTCATATTGATGTGTGCCCTGGCGCCCTTGCGCAACGCCTCGGCCTTCTGCTCGCGGATCAGGTCGGCGAAGCGCGCCTGCGCCATCGGCCCCATGGTGGTCGCCTGGTCGAGCGGATTGCCGACGACGTAGTTCCTGGTCTCGGCAATGAAGCCCTCGACGAATTCATCGTAGACCTTCTCGTGGACATAGACGCGCTCGATGCCGCAGCAGCACTGGCCGGAATTGTAGAAGGCGCCGTCGACCAGATTGCCAACGGCATGGTCCATCTTTGCGTCCGGCAGCACATAGGCCGGATCCTTGCCGCCGAGTTCGAGGCCGAGCGTCATGAAGGTGCCCGCCGCCGCCTTTTCGATGGCGCGGCCGCCGGCGACCGAGCCGGTGAAGTTGACATGGTCGATCTTGCCGGAGCCGAGCAGCCTTTCAGTCTGCGCGTGGTTCAGGACGAGGTTCTGGAACAGGCCCTTGGGCAGGCCGGCCTTATCAAACGCCTGCTGAAACCGTTCGCCGACCAACAATGTCTGTGCCGCATGCTTGAGGATGACGGCGCTGCCCGCCATCAGCGCCGGGACGATGGTGTTGACGGCGGTGAGATAGGGATAGTTCCACGGCGCGATCACCATGACCACGCCGAGTGGCACCTTCTTCACATAGCGGCGAAAGCCATCCTTCGGATTGGAGGCCATGACCGGCTTCAGGGCCGCCTCGGCGATCTCGACCATGTAGCTGACGCGTTCCCTGACGCCGCCGAACTCGCCGCCATAGCGCACCGGCCGGCCCATCTGCCAGGCGATCTCCGGCACGATCTCGTCGGTCATGGCGACCAGCGCTTCCAGCATGGCAAGCATGTATTTGCCGCGCTCGACGACCGGCGTCTCAGCCCACTTCTCCTGCGCCGCCTTGGCACGTTCGACCGCGGCACCGATCGCCTGGTCGGTGGCAAGAGGCCGTTCGGCATAGATCGAACCGTCGACGGGGGATTTTATCTTCACGGTTTCCAAAGAGGTCTCCAAATCAACAAGGCACTGTTTTGACGAAGCCGGCCGCGCCATAGGCAAGGATTGCGCGATCGCGGGTGATGATCTCGAGGTTTTTCGAGCGCGCCGTGGCTATGATGATCCGATCCGTTGGATCGTTGTGAACGACGCCGGGCAGGAACGAAGACTCGACCAAAAGCTCACTGTCGATCCCCTCGACGCTCGCTGCCCCGGTCTGCACGAACCGTTCGAACCATGCGAGCGGTGACTTGATGAATGGCAACCGGCCCTTGGCTACAAGCATGCCGATTTCCCAGGCGGACATCACGGAAACGGCGATCACGCTGCCATTTTTGCGTGCGCTGGTCACCTTCTCGACCGCAGCCCTCGTGACCGGCTGCTCCGTTGACAGCCACAGCATGAAGCATGTGTCGAGCAGAACCCCCTCACTCGTCATAGACATTGCCCCAATCCGGATCGGCGGGCGCGGTATAGTCGACGTCCGGAAGCAGGGTGAGCGTCCCGGCCATGCATCCAAACAACGGATCGGCACCCCGAGGCGGCACGATGTACTCTTCCTTGTTGCCGTTCATGTCATCCACGAAATCCACTTGCCCCTCCTCGAAACCAGACCGGCGATCAGGCTCCGGTGGCCTCGCCGCATCATTGGAACTTCCGAGGTGCACCAATATCTCGCTTTCCTGCCGGTCGAGAATTTCAGCGATCTTGCGTATCTCGTCGACCTGCATACGCCGTTCACCGTTCAGTGTCCGCGACAAGGCGCTGTAGTGTATGTTCATGCGGCCGGCCATGCTGCGTACCGTGAGCTTGCGCTCGTTCATTCGACTCATGAACCACGCTTTGTCGACATGGGCTCTACCTTTGGGCAAACGCTGCCTCCTGCGTGTTGCTGGTGCGATAACCGCAACAATATTGCGTAAAGCGCAACGCCGTCAATACCGCTCGAACCCCCTGTGCAGTTCCCAGTCCGTAATCCGGCGGTCGTACTCGAACTGTTCCCAGTGTGCCGTGTGGACGTAATGTTCCAGCACATCGTCGCCGAGCGCTTGCCTCAGCATTTTCGATTCCGCCAGCGTCGCGGTGGCGTCGCGCAATGTCTTTGGAATTTCAGGCAGCTGCGAGGCCTGGTAGGCATCACCGACGAAGGGCTTCTGCAGTTCAAGCTTTTCATCGATACCGGCAAGCCCGGCCGCGATCAGCGCGGCGAAAGCCAGATAGGGGTTCAAATCGGCGCCGCCGATGCGGCATTCCATGCGGATGCCCTTGGTGCCCTCGCCGCAAAGACGGAACCCGGCGGTGCGGTTGTCCTCGCTCCACATGATCTTGGTCGGCGCAAAGGTGCCGGCCTGGAAGCGCTTGTAGGAATTGATGTAGGGCGCCAGGAACCAGGTGAATTCCTTGGCATATTTGAGCTGGCCGGCCGCCCATTGCTGGCCGAGTGTCGACAGCGTCCACTCGGCATTTTTGTCGTAGAACAACGGCGTCTTGCCGTCGGCGCTCCACAGCGAATTATGGATGTGGCTGGAATTGCCGGCGAGCCCGTAATTGTACTTGGCCATGAACGAGATCGCCTTGCCTTCGGACTCGGCGATTTCCTTGGCGCCGTTCTTCAGGATGACGTGGCGGTCGGCCATGTCGAGCGCCTCGGCGTAGCGGACATTGATCTCTTCCTGGCCTGGCCCCCACTCGCCCTTCGAATTCTCGATCGGGATGCCGGCCGCCTCCATCTCGTTGCGCAGCCGGCGCATGACGCCTTCTTCCTTGGTGGTGATGCCGATCTGGTAGTCGCCGATGTAGGGCGATGCCGTCTCGAGGCCCTGCCAGTGCTTCTTGCGGGCGGAATCGTAGGTTTCGCTGAACAGATAGAATTCGAGCTCGGAAGCGAAATAGCCGATATAGCCGCGATCCTGCAGCCGCTTGACCTGCTTCTTCAGCATGGCGCGCGGCGAATGCGCCAGGTCGTCATGGGTATGGTGGTCGAGCACGTCGCAGATCACCAGCGCCGTCTTCTCCAGCCACGGAACGCGCCGCAGCGTCGCAAGGTCCGGCTTCATGACGAAATCGCCATAACCCTTCGACCAGCTCGCCGCCTTGTAGCCGGGCACCGGTTCCATATCGATGTCTGCGGCCAAGAGATAGTTGCAGCCATGCGTCTCGTCATGCGCGGAATCGACGAAATACCGGGCCAGGAACCGCTTTCCCGCGAGCCGCCCCTGCATATCGACGATGCAGGCCAGCACCGTGTCGACCTCGCCGCTGGAGACCGCTTGCTTCAACTGATCGAAGGAGAAATTTCCGGCCATTCCTTTGGCACTCCAGCGCTTGTCGTTTCGGGCTTGTCACTTTGAAAAGGAAACGGAAATCCATGGCCGGCACGATGCCGGCCATGGTCATCAGAGAGCGTCAGGCGCCGGCTTCGCCTATGGCTAGCTCGGCTGCCTTGATCGCCGCCTGACGCTTTGCGATCTGGTCGCCGATGGGCGGCCCCTGGAAGCGGCGGTTCTCGAAACCGAACCAAAGCACCGCGGTCAGCACAATGAAGCCCAGGGTGATATAGAGCACTTTGTCGTTCGGCGGCTGGATGGCGATGTAGAAGATGATCGCCATGCCGATGACCGACAGGATGCAAAACAGCTTGAACAGGCCGGCGCCGAGGTTCCATGGGCCGGGGTTCGGCCATTTTTCCGTTCCGAAAGCCATCATGCCGAGCACGATCGGAATGATGAAGGACAGAAACAGGAACACCAATGTCGAATTGACGACGATGGTATAGATGTTCGTGCCGCCGACCGAGATGAACTGGGCAAGAAAGACATAGATGACCTCGAGCACAGCAGCCGTCCAAATCGCATTGACCGGCGTGCGCCAGGTCGGGCTGACCTTGGCTAGCGAGGCCGAGCCGACCGGCATGCCGCCATCACGCGAGAAGGCGAAAAGCATGCGCGAGGCAGAGGTGACCGTTGCCAGACCGCAGAGGAACTGCGCGATCAGGATGCCCAGATAGAGCAGTGTCTTCAGCCACGCCGGCAAGATCGCGTCCATCGTGGCGAAGAACACGCCCCAGCCCTGCTTGGCGCCGGCCGCCAGGTCCGGAATCGCCAGTACGATCGCGCACAGCATCACCCAGCCGATCAGCGACGACCAGACTACGGACGAAACGATTGCCCGCGGAACCGAGTGCGCCGCCCTCAACGTTTCTTCCGAAGTATGCGCCGACGCGTCATAGCCAGTGATGGTGTAAACCGGCAGTAGCAGGCAGAGCAGGAAGAGATACGTCATGGAATCGGACTGCGGGAAAACACCGCCGCCCGCGTCGCCCGAATAGTTCGTGAACGTCCACAGCCGCGTAATGTCGATCGCTGGAGCAAACATCAGGCAGGCGACGATCAGCACGGCTGTTGTTGCCAGGATCAGGAAGCCGGAGGCGTCCGTCAACATAGCCGTCAATTTGATGCCGAAATGATTGAGCAGCGCCTGCAACACGGTGATGAACGCGACAAACCCGACGATCTCACCAGGCGTGCCAGTCATGCCGAAGGCTCCGCCGAAAGTGCCGACGAAGAAGAAAGCAGTACCGATGTTGATGGCGCCGAGCACGGTGATCAGGCCGAGCAGATTGAGCCATGCGGTGAGCCAGCCAGTGAAACGGTTCCCTAGGATGGATGCCCAGTGATAGAGGCCGCCGGCGGTCGGAAATGCAGAGGCGATCTGGGCCATGGCGAGCGCGAAAAATCCCGAAACCATGCACCCGACGATCCAGCCGATGCCAGCGCCGGCGCCACCGATGGACGACGTCGCTTGCGCGAAGGAATTGATGCCGCCTGAGAGGATGCAGATGATCGAGAACGAGATCGCGAAATTCGAGAAGCGGCTCATGCTTCGCGACAGTTCCTGAGCATAGCCCATTCCGTGGAGAACTTTCAGGTCCTCCTTCTTGTCAACTTCGCTGTAACCCGGTGCTACCATTTTAAAGTCCCCTTTTGGTTTCTTAGCTGGCCGATTGAACTGACTTTCCGACTGCGCTTGGTCTGGAGGCCTTGGCCGCTTCGGGCTCCAGATTGAGAAAAATACCGGTGAGCAGATCCGCCCATTTCCGCTGCCCGGCCGCGCCGGCGATCTCGTCGTTGCGGATTTCAATCATTGCGCAGGGCAGCCCGCGCGAGCGCGCATGGCGTTCCAGCGTGAAATAGACCCGGTCGGCCGGCGAATAGGGTTCGTTGACGCCGACGCTGACGCCGGCAAGCCGCTTCAGTGTCGCGATCAGCGGCGCCGCCAGCCGGCGGTCCTCGTCATGGATGATGCCGATGTGCCAGGGCCGGCTTTTGCCTTTGTAGAGCGGCGTGAAGGAATGGATCGAGACCAGCCTGGTCTCCCGCCCGGCCGCCAGGCGCTCGTCGATGACCGTTGCGATCCGCTCGTGAAACGGTCGCCACGCCAGCGCGATGCGCGCCTCCCGCTGGTCGGCCGAAAGTCCCTGGTTGGCCGGGACCACGGTTTTTTCGCTGGCGCTGACCGTCACTATCAGGTCCGGCGCGTCGAGCGGGCGGTTGCAGTCGATGATGAGCCGCGAGAGGCAGGTCTCGACCAGCGTCGCATCGAGCGCCTCGGCCATGCGGCGCGCCACCGACAAGGCGCCCGGATCCCAGGCGATGTGGCGGGAAAGATCCTCGGCGGCAAGGCCGAGCGTTCCGAATTCCGGTGGCAGGAAATTGGAGGCGTGGTCGCAGGTCAGCACGAAGGGGCTCGATCCGCCGGGGTTCGTCACCCTTACGGTTTCAGGCGATGCAAGGCTGGCGGGCCGTGCTGTCTCCATTGTCTGCTGTCCCCGGGGAGCGCTGTATCGTATGTTACGTATTTTGCCTCATTGCGTCCCTGCGGATGATTTCATACAGTTTGGCCGGCTTTGTCAAACGCGATTTCGATAATGCGCTAACGGCACGGCCAGGGTGGGGAAAAAGCATGGTTTCGAGCATTGCCGAACTGATCTCCGACCGCATCGGCACCATGCCGGCCGGCGAGCGGCGCGCAGCGCAAGCGCTGATCGCCAGCTATCCACTGATCGGGCTGAAGACGGTCGCCGAATTCTCGGCTACGGCCGGCGTATCATCGCCGACGATCCTGCGTTTCGTCGCCCGGCTCGGCTTTCAGAACTATCCGGAATTCCAGTCGGCGCTGCAAGACGAACTGGCGGCGCAATTGCAGTCGCCGGCGTCACGGACACTCAATTCCCCGTCGCCGGGCAGCAGCGCCGTGTCGCCGATGCTGGAGGCGACGCTCGACAATATGCGCGAGACATTCCGGCATCTCTCTGACAAGCAGCTTGCCGACATCGTCGCCAAGCTGGCCGACCGGCGCGGCAAGACATTCCTGATCGGTGGCCGCTTCACCGACCCGCTGGCGCGCTACATGGCGGCCCACCTTGCTATCATCAAACCCAACGTCTTCCATCTCGCCGGCCAGGAAAGCGTCTGGCGCGACCGGCTGATCGACATGGGCAAGCGCGACGTGCTGGTGATCTTCGACATCAGGCGCTACCAGGATAGCCTGGTCCGTTTCGCCGAGACCGCCAACCAGCGCGGCGTGCAGATCGTGCTGTTTACCGACCAGTGGCTGTCGCCGATCGCCCGCTTCGCCCGCCACGTCATTGCCGGGCGCACCGCCGTGCCTTCGGCCTGGGACTCATCCGCCGCACTTTTCGTCGTTGCCGAAACGCTGATCGGCGCCGTCACAAGGCAGCTCGAGGCCGACGGCGCCAAACGCATCCGCGAACTGGAAAGCCTGCGGTAGTGCCCCTCCGGAAAGGGACGCGTTTCGCTTCGGTCTAGTCCACTAAAAAACTGATCATCTGCAGGATCAGGATCAGCAAAAAGACGCCAAAGGCAGTCGCAAAAATCGCTGCCAGCAGGACGGTGCGTTGTTTCTTACCCATGGCTTTCCCCCCGAAAGCATAGTCCCCGTCCACGAATACGAATGTCAGTCCCGCCCCACTGCTCGGCCACCTCCCAACTCCTCAAGACCCGCCTGCGGCTTGGGCGGAGGAGTAATGACGACTTGCTTCACGTGCGAAATTAACCGCTTACAAGGTGCTCGCTAACGGAAATGGCCGCATCATTCATCCGACCCATGTCACGGCCGAACGGACACCTTGCCGCTGGGGCTTAACCATTTCAGCCGCAAAGCGCACCATCGCCTCGGTCCGGATACTTTAGCCGTGGCAAGGACAATCGTAGTTCGGCTAGCCTTGTCGACGTGAAGCCGCTTCCTTGAACCAAAGCGCGGTGAATTGCGCGGAGGGTACGATGAGCTATCTGGACGAGCTGTTCTCAGTCGCCGGCAAGACGGCGCTGGTCACCGGCGCCGCGACCGGCATCGGCCGCATGGCGGCGACCGCTCTGGTCAGGGCTGGCGCCAGCGTGATGATCGCCTCGCGCAAGAGCGAGGATTGCGTCAGGGTAGCGGGCGAGTTGAACGGCCTTGGCGCATCCGGCCGGGCGGAAGGTTTTGCCGGCGACGTCTCCAGCGAGGCCGGCATTGCGGCGCTTGTGGCCGAGGTCAGGGCGCGGACCGAGCGGCTGCATATCCTGGTCAACAATGCCGGCATCTCCTGGGGCGCGCCGCTGGAAAGCTTTCCCTACCATGCCTGGGCCAAGGTGTTCGGCGTCAACGTCACCGCGGTCTTCCACCTGACGCGCGAATTGCTGCCTCTGCTCGAGGCCGCCGCCAGCGATGCCGACCCGGCCCGGGTGATCAACCTCGGATCGGTGATGGGCACGCAGCCTTTGGCCGAAGATGCCTACTCCTACTCGGCCTCGAAGGCCGCGGTTCACCACCTGACGCGCATCCTGGCAATCGAGTTCGCCGCCCGCCGCATCACCGTCAACGCCTTTGCGCCTGGCCCTTTCCAGAGCCGGATGACGGCCTTCGCCACCGGCACCGAGGACCAGGCAAGACATATCGGCAACCACGTTCCGATCGGCCGCATCGGCGCACCGGATGACATTGCCGGCGCAACGCTCTATTTGTGCAGCCGGGCCGGCAGCTACGTCACCGGCGCCATCCTGCCGATCGATGGCGGGCAGTCGGTGCAACACGGGCTGACATTGTTCAAGGAATGAGACGCACACCATCCGGCGAGTGAAATGCCGGGGGTGAAGATGGAGGACATCAGCGTGGAACCGATCAGTCTCGATGTGCTTCTGGCCAACGTCGGCAAGGAAGTCGGCGTGTCGCCATGGCGGGTCGTCACCCAGCGCATGATCGACCAGTTCGCCGATGCCACCGACGACCATCAGTTCATCCATTGCGATCCGGAACGCGCCAGCCGCGAAACGCCGTTCGGCGGCACCATCGCGCATGGCTTCCTGTCGCTTTCGCTGTTGTCGGCGATGACCTTCGAAACCATGCCGCCGCTGGAAAACAGCAAGATGGGCGTCAATCACGGCTTCGATTCGCTGCGCTTCCTGGCGCCGGTGAAGACCGGCTCGCGCATCCGCACCCGTTTCGTGCTGGCCGACGTCAAGGTCAGGCCGTCGGGGTGGGTGCAGACGGCGCACGACGTGACGATCGAGATCGAGGGCTCGAAAAAACCGGCGCTGACCGCGCGCTGGCTGACGCTGACGCTGATCGAACGCCAGCCGGAAGCGGTCTGACTCTCGTCAGGCGGAGAAGCCCAAATCTATCTGTGCCAAATCTATTTGGCTTCGGCCGCGACGTACTTCATGTGACGGCTGACCTGCAGCGCAATGTAGACGACCAGTGAACAACCGATTGGGAACACGATCTCGTTGAGGCCGGTTGCGATCGCCTGTGGCATTGCGAGAGCAGCATCATTTGCCGCGGCCGTTTCGATGGTCAGCACCGTGATGCCGCCGCCGAATACCGCGCCTATCAGGGCGCCTGCCAGCGCGAAATGGAGCGGACGCGGTTCTTCCTTCGATGCCAGCGACGCAAGTGTCCAGCCGAGCAGCCCGTATTCGATCGGGCTCGCACCTTGGTGAGCGCCGTGCCGAGGCTGACGCCGGCGCAGACGAAGAACGACCAGGTCACGCCTTGCGCCAGTTCGATCAGAACCTGCGTCGTCGCGGGGTAGGCACCTGCCGCAAATCTGACGGTCAGAATGAGAGCTTCCATGGCGAAGCCGAGCGCGATCGCCAGCCATGCGACAGTCAAGCTTCTGCTTCGTGCCACCCTTGCCCGACGCCGTACAGCGTATATATGCTGCATCCAGCCATCAGTCATAAGGCAGTAGAAAGTTGCAGCTAAGCGTCCAGGAGCGCCGCGAAAAACAAAAGGCCGAACTGCGTTCCGAACTTGTCGACGCCGCACACAAGCTTGTCCAGGAAGAAGGCTATGACGGCCTCACCATCCGCAAGCTCGCCAAGCGCGTTGGCTATGCGCCGATGTCGGTCTATTCCTATTTCGCCGACAAGCAGGACATCCTGTTCGCGCTGGCCGAGGATGCCTTCGAGACCTTGGCCAGGCGCATCGCAAATCATACGGCCGACGACCCGATCGAGGCGCTCAAGGCGGTGCTTGTCGAATACGCCGCCTTTGGGCTGGAAAATCCCAACGAATACCGCACCGTCTTCATGACCGAAAAAGTCAGGCCGCCAGCCGGAAAGACCTTCGCCGAAATGGAGAGCGGCAACCCGGCGATGAAAGTGCTGATCGCGAGGGTCGAAGCCTGCGTTGCCGCCGGTAGGCTCAAAGGCGATCCACGCGCCATCGCCACCATGCTATGGGCGGTCGGCCACGGCGCCATCTCGCTGCTGATCACCTTCCCGTTCTACCCGTTCGGCGACCAGACGACGTTCATCACACGGATCGGCGACATCATGCTCGAAGCCATCGCCGCGCACGAGATTGCGCCGCTCACGCCGCCGGTCAACTGCTGAAGAGCGGCGCTCCTCCCGATCTGCAGGATCTTCTCCGAACGATCTGCGCTGCGGCGCCAAGCGTTCGGCAATTCTCCGTACGCATACGATTTTGCTTGAACACCGGGAGTCCAGGGCGTATCTGTACGCAATGCCGTACATGTACGAATCCAATAACTGGAAACCGGAGACAGACCATGAAGAAGGCAATCCTCACGCTCGCCGCCCTGCTGGCGCTCTCTGGCGCCGCATTTGCCGGCAGCAATCAGTCAGCCAAGCAAGAAGTGACCTGCATCGATACCAAGACCGGTGCGAAGCTCGATTGCGCGCCGACCGGATCGCTTGAAAACGCCGATGTCGCGGCCCACCAGGCCGGCAGCAAGGGCCCGAGGCTCGGCATGGGCATCGACCCGTGGATCGTGCCAAGCAGCTTCTGAGCCGATCGGGTGACAATACGCGGTGAGGAAACGAAAGGGCGGCAGCAATTTCCGGCCGCCCATCGTGCCGGCCTCAGCCCTGCTTTTTGTCACCCCGCGCAGATCATTTCTTGCGCTTCTGTCCCAACACGCTTTTGGGCTTGCCGGGTCTTGCCGGTGCGCCGGGAATGGCCGTTCCGGTGATCGACACCGGATCGCTGGCCGGGAATGTATCCTCGAGGCCTTCCTCGAGTTCCTCTTCGATATCCGTCCCAGTGCGCTGCTCGTCTTCGAAAGAGCGCACGGCCGGCGTCTTGACCGGCGACTTCGGCGCGGAGTTCGGCGGCATTTGCATTCTCCCTCGGCTCGCTGTCGCAGAACGGTCGGGCGCGGCGAACATGCCTATGCTGCCGCGTCGCGCGCTGCCTCCGACAGAAAAGTAAAGACATAATCGGAAAAGGAACGCCAGCATTCGACGCGGAACGCGTCGGCCGCCGTGCGCAACAGCACGATTTCGACCTTGCCGAGAATGGTACGCGACGCCGCCCCGACCGGAAAGGCGTCGAGCGACAGATCCTGCGGGCAGCCGGCATTGATCGTCGCCGCGGCAGCCGGACCGGTAACCGACATGGCGACGTTGCGGTGCGAGATGCCGACCGCCGAATGCAGTACGGAAATGCTGGCGCAGTCGGCGAGCGGATCTTTTCCGCTCTCGTCGATGACCAGCCATTCGTCCGGCCCGAGCCATAAGGCCGTGCGTCCGGCCTTTGCCGCCGAGGTTTTCGGCCTTTGTGGCAGGACGACGCCGAGCGCTTTCGAAAGTGCCGCAATCGAGGCTTCCGGCGCGCGCAGCGATATGCGCTCGGCCGGCGGCAGCACGGCAAGTGTAACGCCGGCTGCGGAAAGCGACTGGCCGGCGAGAGCCGGACGGCGTTCGACTGAGGGTCCGGCGGCGTCGGTTTTCAAAGCGGCCTTAGCCATTGAGGCGCTCCCCCTTCTCGTCGAAGAACACCATGCCGGTGACCTCCACCTCGATCACCCCGTTCGGCATCGGCACATAGAGCGTCTCGCCCGTGCGATCGCGGCCGCCGGCGACCAGCCCCAGCGCGATCGAGCGGCCGCAATTTTGCGACCAATAGCTCGAGGTGACATGGCCAATCATCTTCATCGGGATTGCCTGCTTCGGGTCCGCGACGATCTGCGCGCCCTCCTCCAGCACCACCTTGGGATCCCTGGTCTTCAGGCCGACAAGCTGCTTGCGGCCCTTGGCGACCAGATCCGGCCGCGCCATGCCGCGAATGCCGACGAAGTCGGTCTTCTTCTTGCCGACCGCCCAGTCGAGCCCGGCGTCGTTCGGCGTCACCGTGCCGTCGGTATCCTGGCCGACGATGATGTAGCCCTTTTCAGCGCGCAGCACATGCATGGACTCGGTGCCGTAAGCACAGGCGCCATGCTTCTGGCCCTCGGCCCATAGCGCTTCCCAGACTGCCTCGCCGTAATCCGCCGGCACGTTGACCTCGAAGCCGCGCTCACCGCTGAACGACATGCGAAACAGCCTGGTCGGCACGCCGCAAATCCGGCCTTCGCGCACCGACATATGCGGCAGCGCCTCATCCGACATGTCGATGCCCTCGACCAGCGGCGCAATGATGTCGCGAGACTTGGGTCCCTGCACGGCAATCACCGCCCACTGCTCGGTGATCGAGGTCAGCCAGACGTGGAGATGCGGGAACTCGGTCTGGAGATAGTCTTCCATATGGTTCATGACGCGCGGCGCGCCGCCGGTCGTCGTCGTCACATGGAAACGGTCGGGTGCAAGCCTGCCGACGACACCGTCGTCATAGATGAAGCCGTCCTCGCGCAGCATGATGCCGTAACGGCAGCGGCCGGGCTCGAGCTTCTCCCATGGATTGGTGTAGAGCAGTTCCATGAATTTGGCCGCATCCGGCCCGACCACCTCGATCTTGCCCAGCGTCGAGGCGTCAAACAGGCCGGCCGTCTTGCGCACCGTGACGCATTCGCGGTCGACGGCGGCATGTATGTCCTCGCCCGGCTTCGGGAAATACCAGGCGCGCTTCCATTGGCCGACATCCTCGAACATCGCGCCTTGACGCTCTGCCCAGGGATGGATCGCCGTCTTGCGGGTCGGGTCGAACAGCGGACCCCGCGCGTGGCCGACGATCGAGCCGAATGTCACCGGCGTATAGGGCGCGCGGAACGTCGTCAGCCCGACCTGCGGGATCGGCTTGCCCAACGTCTCGGCGGCAATCGCCAGGCCGTGCATGTTGGAGGTCTTGCCCTGGTCGGTCGCCATGCCATTGGTGGTGAAGCGCTTGACGTGCTCGATCGAGCGCATGCCCTCATGCACTGCCTGGCGGATGTCCTTGGCGGTGACGTCGTTCTGGAAGTCGACAAAGGCCTTGACCGTCGTATCCGATCCGGCACCGGGTGCTGCACCCAGCATGCCGCGCGACCAGCTCTCGCCGGCGTCGACCTTCGGCTTGGTGCCCTTGGCCGGCCTGCTGCCGGCGTCCTTGGCCGCCTTGGCGCCGGCCGCGTAGGCCTCGTCGATCGTCGCCGACAGCCCGTCGGTGCCGTTGCAGGCGCCGACCGAGACGCAGTCCTGCGCATAAATTCCGGGCACGAAGCGCTTGCTCTCGTCGTTGAAGGCAACTTTGCCGCGCGATTGCGAGAACAGATGCACCGACGGCGTCCAGCCGGCCGACATCAGGATTGCGTCAACCGGCATGGTGCGTTCGCCGCCGCCATTCTTCGGCTGCACAGTCATCGACGACACCCGCAATTTGCCGCCGGCGCGGATCACCGCGCGGCCGAAATTGACCTCGATGCCGAGCGCCCTCGCCTCGTCGATCGCCGGCCCGGTCGGGTTGTCGCGCAGGTCGACAATCGCCGCCACGTTGATGCCGGCCTTTTTCAGGTCGATCGCCGCCGCATAGGCGGAATCGTTCGCCGTATAGACGCCGATATTCCTGCCGACGGCGACGCCGTAATGGTTGAGATAGGTGCGCGCCGCCGACGCCAGCATGATGCCGGGCCGGTCGTTTTCGGCAAACACCATGTGGCGCTCGATGGCGCCGGTCGCCAGCACCACGCGGTTGGCGCGAACCTGCCACAGCCGCTCGCGCGGCAGGTCGCGGCCGGGATTCTGCAGATGGTCGCTGACGCGCTCGACCAGCCCGACGAAATTCTGCGCGTAATAGCCGAAGGCGGTGGTGCGCGGCAGCACGCGGACATTGTCCATCGTCCGGAGCTTGGCAACAGCGGACTGCGCCCAGGCAAAACCGTCCTGGCCTTCGATCCTGGCGCCGCTCTCGAAGCGCAGGCTGCCGCCGAATTCCGCCTGCTCGTCGGCAAGGATGACGCGCGCGCCGGTCTCGGCCGCGGCCAATGCCGCGGCGATGCCCGCGGCACCGCCGCCAAGCACCAGCACCTCGCAATGGGCGAAGCGCGCCGAATAGTGGTCGGGATCCGGCTGGTCAGGAGCGACGCCGAGACCGGCGGCGGCGCGGATCTTGGGCTCGTAGAGGTTTTTCCACGCGGCCTTCGGCCACATGAAGGTCTTGTAGTAGAAGCCGGCCGAAAGCATCGGCGAGGCAATACTGCTGACGGCACCGATGTCGAAAGCGAGCGACGGCCAGCAGTTCTGCGACTGTGCGGTCAATCCGTCATAGAGTTCCTGCACCGTGGCACGAACGTTCGGCGTCTTGCGTGCCGCGTCGCGCTTGATCTCGACCAGCGCGTTCGGCTCTTCGGCGCCGGCCGACAGAAAACCGCGCGGCCGGTGGTACTTGAACGAGCGGCCGACGAGATGGACGCCGTTTGCAAGCAGCGCCGAGGCCAACGTATCGCCCTCGATGCCGGTATAGGGGCGGCCGTCGAAGCTGAAGCCAGCTATCTTTGCCTGTTTGAGCCGCCCGGCGCCGGCAATGCGGAACGTGGCGCTCATTTGGCGGCTCCCGGCAGCTTGGTGGGCTTCGGTTCGCCGGCCTTGTAGGTCATCAGGAACCTGTCGCTGACGGTGTCGCGCACGGCATTGAAGAACCGCGCACAGCCATGCATGTGCCGCCAGCGCTCATAGATGATCCCCTTGGGATTGGAGCGGATGAAAAAGAACTTTTCAAAATCGTCGTCGCTCTCGCCGGCGATGTTTGGGGAACGCGCGATATGCGCCTCGCCGGCGTTGCGGAATTCGAGCTCCGGACGCTCTTCCTCGCAATAGGGGCAGCGGATGAGAAGCATGGTCGGTCCTACAGTTCGCCGTGGCCGACGCGAGCGCCGGCAGGTTGGTCGCAAAGCCTCTGGCCCATCGTCACGAAGGGCGCCACCAGCCGGATGCGCTCCTCGATGCTGGCTACCGGGCGGAAAAGGTCGCGATACGCCATATTGCCGACCGAAAGCGTCATCGGTTCGGTCGTCACGATGACGTAGCGCCGCTCGAATTTTTCGCCTTCCTCGAGATCGGCTGGCCGGTTCTCCATAAAGGTGACCACTCTCTGACCGGCGCTCCAGGCGCAGGCGAGTACACCCTCGTCGACGGAAAACGGCCAATCTGCTTCATTGCCGGCCCGGCTGATGGGCTGCAGGCGCACCTCCTCTGGCGTGGGGATATGGAACAGGCCTTGCTCGCCGGCGAGCATCAGCGGCATAGCGATGGCCATCTCGGTCATCATCAGTGCGCCACCGCTGCCGCCGCCGCCTCGTCGATGAGGCGGCCGGTGCGGAAGCGCTCGATGGTGAAGGGCGCGTTGATCGGGTGCGGATCGTCCCTGGCGATCGTATGGGCAAAGACATGGCCCGAACCCGGCGTCGCCTTGAAGCCGCCTGTGCCCCAGCCGCAATTGACATAGAGGCCGGGCACCGGCGTCTTGGCCAGGATCGGCGAACGGTCCGGCGTCACGTCGACGATGCCGCCCCATGAGCGCAGCATCTTCATGCGGGTGAAGATCGGGAACATCTCGCAGATGGCGTCGAGTGTGTGCTGGAGGATGTGCAGGCCGCCGGTCTGCGAATAGGAGACATACTGGTCGGTGCCGGCGCCGATGACCAGCTCGCCCTTGTCGGACTGTGAGATATAGGCATGCACCGTGTTCGACATCACCACGCAAGGCACCACCGGCTTGACCGGCTCCGATACCAGCGCCTGCAGCGGATAGCTTTCCAGCGGCATGCGCACGCCGGCCATGTTCATGATCACCGACGAATGCCCGGCGGCAACCACGCCGACCTTCCTGGCGCCGATGAAGCCGCGCGTCGTCTCGACACCGGTTACCGCGCCGTTCGGCGCCCGCTTGACGCCGGTGACCTCGCAATTCTGGATGATGTGGACGCCACGCGCCGAGGCGCCGCGCGCATAGCCCCAGGCGACCGCATCGTGGCGCGCCGTGCCGCCGCGGCGCTGCAGGGAGGCGCCCATAACCGGGTAGCGTGCATCGCGCGAAATGTTGAGCGGCGGGCAGAATTCCTTGGCCTGCTCCGGCGTCAGCCATTCATTGTCGATGCCGTTCAGCCGGTTGGCGTGGACGTGCCGCTTCAGCACCTGGATGTCATGGATGTTGTGGGCGAGCATCATGACGCCGCGCGGCGAATACATGACGTTGTAGTTGAGCTCCTGGCTGAGCCCGTCCCACAGCTTCAGCGCATGGTCGTAGATGCCGGCGCTCTCGTCGTAGAGATAGTTCGAGCGGATGATGGTGGTGTTGCGCCCGGTATTGCCGCCGCCGAGCCAGCCTTTTTCCAATACCGCGACGTTGGTGATGCCGTGCACGGTGGCGAGATAATAGGCGGTGGCCAGGCCGTGGCCGCCGGCGCCGACGATGATGACGTCGTACTCCTTCTTCGGCTCCGGCGAGGACCACTGTTCCTCCCAGCCTCTATGACCGCGCATGGCCTCGCGGGCGATGGCGAATACCGAGTATTTCTTCAACGTCGCAGGCCTCGCAAATGGCGGCAGGGCAGATCAGCCAGCCCCGGCGCGCGAGCTTGTATCACTAGCGAAACCGTGCTGCCAGCCTTGCACTGTTTGCGACGGCGCTTGCCGTTTTGCGCCGTGGTGAAAAAGCCGCATCCGGGCAGGTTGATGCAATTGCCTTCCACCGCTATCCGTCGCCTGACGATCGGAGGATTATGGCGGTGGCTAACGTCTGGTGGAATCTGACATTGCGCTTCTTGCTGGAGCTCGCCGCTTTGCTCGGCCTCGGCATGGCGGGCTGGAGCCTCTCAGCGGGCATGTGGCGCTGGATCCTTGCCGTGGCATTGCCGTTCGTTGCCGCCGCGCTCTGGGGAATCTTCGCGGTGCCGAACGATCCGAGCCGCTCGGGGCGGGCGCCGGTTCCGGTGCCGGGCGGTTTGCGGCTGGTGCTCGAACTCGTCATCCTGTTCGGCGGCGCTGCCGGATTCCACCTGGCCGGCTACACGACGGCCGGCATGGCCGTCGCCCTGCTGATCGCCGTCAGCTACGCATTTTCGCTCGATCGGCTCGGCTGGCTGCTTAGGCAATAGTGGCCTTGCACCGTTTGCGACGGCGCTTGCCGTTTGCGCCGTGCTTTCACTGGTCGCTGTTCTGAGCTTCGCTTTTCGTTGGGTCAGCCGGAGCACGCTTCACGATGCACGGCCCGATTGCATAGATCGATCGCAAATAACCCTCACGGCAATCGGCCGCGATTTTGCGAACTTCCGCGTCGTTCGACTGCTCCGCCATGGCAACGAAGCGCTCGACGATCACCTCGCGTGGCCTGATCGCCACTGCCGCCGCAAAGCGCCGCAAAACCGCATCCGGATGTTCGAGTAACCGTGGCAGGTCCTTGGAACTCGGCATGACATAGTGACCATAGGCGTCGACCAGTGTCGTGAAAGCTGAGTCCAGACGAAGCGCGGCGGCATTTTCCACCGCAAGCCTTAGCTGCCAGCGCTGTGCAAGGCAGATGAATTGGACGACCCTCCACCGAACGCCGGCATGTTCGTCATCCAGCCGCAGCATCACGCGGCCGAGAATGGTGCCGTCCGCAGGCGTGGTGCACCCTAGAAGCGCCTCGATCGCGTCGCACCGGATGCCCGAAGATTCGCTGTCGAGCAGATCGGCTATTTCCGCGACAACGCAATTCATCTTGTAGCTTGTTTTGGGACTGGCTTCGGCCACCAAGAAAGCGGCGGCGGCTTGGGTATGAAGGTTGCCGGACGTCAGCAGCGGCCGGAGATTTTCTATCGGAAAGCCTTTGCCAAATTCCGATTGAAGGGCGGACGTCAACTCGCTGTCGCCCTCGAAGCCGGGGGCCAACAACCTGCTCATTATGTCTTGGGGGGTCATTGGAATGGGTGGCGCGTCCACCCGCGAGTTTTGGATGACGATCCGTAGCCTGGTGGCAAGCGGACGTCAAGAAGGGCTGTCGAGGGCAGCGCAGGTATCGGGTGGCTCGCGCCGCCCCGATTTGCGACCAAGCATCCCGATTGCCGGCCAGAGCCGGCGCGAAAAAAGGATGCAGAAAATGTTCGCACTCACCAACAAGGTCGCCATCGTCACCGGCGCCAGTTCCGGGATCGGCCGCGCCACGGCAAAACTCTTTGCCGAGCAAGGCGCCAGGCTCGTCGTCGCCGCCCGCCGCCGGGCGGAACTCGATGCGCTGGTTGCCGAAATCGAAGACGCCGAGGGCACCGCCATTGCGCTTGCCGGCGACGTCCGCGACGAAGCCTACGCGAAAGTCCTGGTCGACCTGGCGGTCGAGAAATTCGGCGGGCTCGACATCGCCTTCAACAATGCCGGCTCGGTCGGTAAGATGGGGCCGGTTTCTGAGCTGTCGCTGGAGGGCTGGCGCGAGACGCTCGATACCAATCTGACCAGCGCCTTTCTCGGCGCGAAATACCAGGTGCCGGCGATGGTCGAACGCGGCGGCGGGTCGTTGATCTTCACCTCGACCTTCGTCGGCCACACGCTCGGCATGCCCGGCATGACCAGCTATGCCGCGAGCAAGGCCGGACTGATCGGATTGACGCAGGTGCTGGCCGCCGAATTTGGCGCCAAGGGCGTCCGGGTCAACGCGCTGCTGCCGGGCGGCACCGACACGCCTTCGGCGACATTCAACACACCTGAATCGCGGGCGTTCGTCGAAAACCTGCATGCCTTGAAGCGCGTCGCCGAGCCAGAGGAGATCGCCCGCTCGGCGCTTTACCTGGCTTCCGATGCATCGAGCTTCACCACCGGCACGGCACTGTTCGCCGACGGCGGTGTCTCGATCACCCGCACGTGAAGCGTTTCGCGGTTGGCGTCGGCCCGCCAGCCGCAATGTCAGCCCGCCAGCCGCAATGCCGGAAAAACCGGTCTTGCTTTTCCCGGCGATTTGACGATTCCGTCTTCGCCTCGAAGACGGATTGGAAACATGCTGCTGATCAGAACCTATATCGCCGCGAGCGCAATCGAAGGCGTCGGCGTGTTCGCCGCCGAGCCGATCCGGAAAGGGGCGCAGATCTGGCGGCTCGATCCGGACTTCGACCGGCTGATCCCGATGGAAAGATACGAGACGGCGCCGCCGCACCTCAAGGAATTGCTCGACAGATATGCCTATCCCAGTCCGGACCGGCCGGGCTTCATGGTCTATGAGGTCGACAATGGCCGCTTCATGAACCACGCCGACAAGCCGAACACCGACTTTTCGCAATATGGCGGGGCCACCGCAACCCGCGACATCGCCGCCGGCGAGGAGATAACCTGCGACTACGGCGAGTTCTTCGAGGGTTTCGAGCAGCTCCACCTGGCCACCGCGTAGCGGCGCCTATCTGGCCCGAGGCGAATTTTGTTCTTGCTTTGTGCCGGCAGCTATGCTACTAAACTCGATATGGTGCTGATTCACACCAACGACCCCCGCCGAGGCGGGTTTTTCGTTTCGGGATCGGCACCGCCTCTCAATCGGCTGTGGACAGCGCCCCTTGATTCTGCTATCAGCCGCCCCAATTCGTGGTGTAACGCGCCGCGGAGGCTTGCGGCTATGGCCGCTTGCCTGTTGATTTCAAACCCGAAAGACAGGATTGCACGTGCAGGTACTCGTCCGCGACAACAATGTTGATCAGGCGCTTCGCGCGCTCAAGAAAAAGATGCAGCGCGAAGGCATCTTCCGCGAAATGAAGATGCGCGGACATTACGAGAAGCCCTCCGAGAAGCGCGCCCGTGAAAAGGCGGAAGCCGTGCGCCGCGCCCGCAAGCTGGCCCGCAAGCGCGCCCAGCGTGAAGGCCTGCTGCCGATGACGCCGCGTCCGGTCGCGGCCGGTGCTGCCGGTGCCGGTGCTCCGCGTCCGCCGCGGTTCTGACGTCAATTTTTCGTCCTTTTCCAAGGATATCCAAGGTGGCGCGATGCGGAATCGCCGCCACCTTTTTGTTGTGAGTTCGACCCGGTCCGAGAGGACCGGTTGGGAGAGATGCCGGTTCGGAGGGGGAACGGACCAGACGGCGCAGTAAGGACAGGGCAGACATGGACGCAATCACCGTAGAGCGCAGAACCGCGTGGCGCGGCCTCGCCCTGACGGCAGCCCTGCTTTCCGGGATGGCGCTTGCCAGCTGCCAGAGCGTTCCGACCGGCGAGTTCAACAACATCGACAAGGCGCAAGCCTCGACCGAGAACATCTCCTCACTGTCGGCGGTGATCCAGCGCAACCCCCAGGATCCGGAAGCCTACAATGTGCGCGGCTCGGCCTATGGCCGCGGCGGCCAGTACCAGGCGGCGCTCAAGGACTTCAACACCGCCATCCAGCTCAATCCGAATTTCTACCAGGCCTATTCCAACCGGGCGCTCATCCAGCGCTTCCTCGGCGATCAGGCAAGCGCGCTTGCCGACTACAACCGCTCGATCCAGATCAATTCCAACTATGACGCCGCCTATATCGGCCGCGGCAATCTCTACCGCAGGGCGGGCCGGGTCCAGGAAGCCTTCAACGATTTCCAGAAGGCCATCCAGCTCGACACGACCGATGCGCGCGCCTATCACAATCGCGGCCTGATCTACCAGAGTCAGGGCCAGCACGCCTTTGCCATCGAGGATTTCTCGACCGCCATTTCGCTGGCGCCGGATGCCTCCGAGCCTTACAACGGGCGCGGCCTCTCCTACCTTGCCATGAACGACGAGGACAATGCCTTCGCCGACTTCAACATGGCCATCAAGCTCGACGGCAAGAATGCCGAGGCCTGGTCCAACCAGGCATTGATCTACGAGCGGCGCGGCGACAAGGTCAGGGCCGCGAAATCCTACCGCGAAGCCGTGCACCTCAATCCGACCTACCAGCCGGCCAAGGACGGCCTGGCCCGCACCAGTGCCGGCTGAGCGGCCGGTTAATCGGGCCTCCGTTTCCGCACTCCGACAACCCTGCGTTTAGCTTCGCCTTGCTGGCGCCAAGTTTTCGGCGGAACGCTCGGCGTGCTCAGCCGTTTGTACAAGGCAATTTCGAAAGGACCCTGCCATGATCAAGAAACTCGCTTGTGCCGCTGCTCTCGCCACGACCGTCGTTGCCGCTCCCGCCAGCGCCAGCAAGCTCCAGCTCGGCGTGCTCGACTGCACCATCGACGGCGGCACGGCCTATCTCGTCACCTCCAACAAGGGTGTTTCCTGTGTCTTTCGTCCGCATCGTGGCGGCCCCTCTGAAGTCTATACAGGGGTGATTTCCAAGCTCGGCGTCGATGTCGGCCGGACGCATCAGGGCCAGCTGGTATGGGCGGTTCTGGCGGCGACCCGCAACCACGATGAAGGCGACCTTGCCGGCAGCTATTATGGCGTGAACGCCGAGGCCAGCGTGGTCACCGGTGGCGGCGCCAATCTCCTGGTCGGCGGCCTCGACAGCGCCTTTTCGCTGCAGCCGCTCAGTGTCCAGGCACAGACCGGCGTCAACCTGGCGGTCGCCGTCACCTCGCTGGACCTGATCCACTCGTTCAAATAACGGCCTCTGGCAAATACGGCCCGTGGCCTTTCATCATGCGCCGGGATAGGACGGTTCCGCGCCGCGTAGTCGCCGGCGCGTGGCAGCCTTTTGATTGGGCGCCTTGCGGCTTCGAAATTGACCGATGATCGCGCGGTGGCGCCAAACTCATTCTGCGCGCAGCGCTTCGATCGGCTGTAGGCTTGCGGCCTTGCGGGCGGGATAGTAGCCGAAAAAGACGCCTACAGCCGCGGCAAAGCCGATAGCCAGCAGGACGGCGCTGAGATCGATGATCACCGGCCATTGAGCGATAGACCCAACGGCGATTGCAGCAACAATCCCAATACCAGCACCTAGAATACCCCCGAGCAGGGCAAGCGTTGCTGCCTCAACGAGAAACTGGGCAAGGATATCTCGCCGTCGCGCGCCCACCGCAAGCCGCAGTCCGATCTCGCGGACCCGCTCCGTCACCGTCGCCAGCATGATGTTCATGATGCCGATCCCGCCCACGACCAGCGAAATTGAGGCCACCGCCGAAAGCAGCAGCGACACCACGCGTGTGGTCGAACCTTCGACATTCGCAGCTTCGGCGAGGTTGCTCACCATGAAGCTGTCTTCCTGACCTGTCCGCAACCGGTGACGCTGCCACAGGAGTTGGCGGATCGCTGCCATCGTGCCCTCGGCCGAGGTCCAATCGGCGAACTTGACGGTGATGTTGTGTACGAAGGTCGGATTGGCACGGCTCGTGCCAATGAACTGACGTCGCGCCGTCCTCAGCGGCACAAGTGCCACATCGTCCTGATCATCGCCCCACACGCTCTGGCCCTTCCGCTCCAGCAGTCCGATCACCGTGAACGGCACGTCGCGGATGCGGATCGCGGCCCCCAGCGGATCGGCTTTTCCGAACAACTTCTCCCGCATCGTCGTTCCGAGGAGCACCACGTTGGCGACGCGGTTGTTGTCCTCCGGGGTCATCTCCTGCCCGGCAATAACCCGCCACTCGCGCGCTGAGAAATATTCCGGCGTCACGCCGCGAAGCACGCCTTGCCAATTGGCGGAGCCGATCGTGAACTGCTCGCGGGCGTAGAGGAGTGGCGCCGCCACCACGACGCCGGGGATTTCCATTCCGATCGCCGCCGCGTCCTCTTCACTCAGCCGCGGCGCGCCACCGGCCCCAAGGCGGACGCTGCCCATCTTCGCACTGCCCGGACTGACGCTGATGAGGTTGGCGCCGAGGCTGCGGATCTGCGCGGTGATCCGTTCGCGCGCACCAACCCCGATCGCGATCATCACCACGACAGCGGCCACACCGATGATGATGCCCAACATGGTGAGCGCGCTGCGCATATGATGGGAGCGTAATGATCGCAGGGCGGTTCTTGTGCTACCGGACATTGTTGTACGCCAGCGCTAGACGGCGAGTGTCATCCAAAGGTCGGACCTGCTGTATGACAGGGGTGTCTGACAGAACGCGGCCGTCTCGAAAGGCTACAATGCGATCCGTATGGGCAGCTATCTCAGCCTCATGGGTGACCAGCACAATGGTCAGGCCCTCTCCATTGAGTCGGCGGAAAATTGCCATGATCTCCAGCCCTGTCTGGCTGTCGAGCGCACCAGTGGGTTCATCGGCCAGTAGAAGTAAAGGCTCCGTCACCAGGGCGCGGGCAATGGCAACGCGCTGCTGTTGTCCGCCCGAGAGTTCGGCAGGAGTATGTCTGGCCCGATCGGCGAGCCCTACCTTGGCCAGCATCGCCAGCGCTGCGCGCCGCCGCTCACCAGCCCACATGCGGCGATAGACAAGCGGCAGTTCCACGTTTTCTAGTGCGCTGGCCCGCGGCAGCAGATTGAACGACTGAAACACGAAACCGATGTTCCTATTGCGGATCGCAGCGAGTTCATCGTGATGGAGTCCACCGACGTCTACCCCGTTCAGCCGATAACGGCCTTCACTCGGACTGTCGAGGCAGCCCAGTATGTTCATGAAGGTAGACTTGCCCGATCCTGAAGATCCGATCACCGCGACGAATTCGCCTCGTTGAATCGTCATGCTCACCCCTTCGAGCGCCCACACCGGCTCTCCGCCAACACGGTAGCAATGGCGCAGCCGGTCGACGTCAATCAGAGCCATGGATACCTGACCTCACCACAACCGGAACTTGACCAGGACGGAAGACGCGTCTTCGTCCCGACGCGGAGCAGTGGCAAGCCCCGTAATGACCTGCTGCCCCTCAGTCAGGTCGCCTGCCAGCACCTCTGTTGCACGACCGTCGGTGATTCCAAGCCGGAGCGAGACAAGCTTCGGCTCGCGGTCTGGCCCAAATACAAATACCTCGCCCGGGCTTCCCGCCTCTACGCCCGTTTCGGCAATGGCCGGCGCGGTTGGTCGCGCCTCGTCCCCGGTATCGCTCGGCGGCCGAAAACGCAGGGCCGCATTGGGCACTTTCAAGACTCCCTGTCGCTTGGCCATTACCACGCTCAGATTGGCGGTCATGCCGGGCAACAGCAGCTCATCGGAATTTTGCGTACCGACCACCACTATGTATGTGACGACGTTTTGAACGACCTGCGGTGCCTTGCGTATCTGTTTTACCGTGCCGGTGAAAATTCGGTCGGGATAGGCATCGGCGGTGAAAGTAACCGGCTGCCCAAGCGCAAAACGGCTAATGTCGGCTTCCACCACGGAAGCTTCCACCTGCATCTCAGCCAGGTCTTGAGCTATGGTGAACAGTATCGGGGTCTGCAGGCTAGCCGCCAGGGTCTGACCGCCACTGACGGCGCGATTGACCACCGTGCCGGTGACCGGCGCGCGTACATAGGTGCGGTCAAGATCAATTTGGGCCTGCTGAAGCACCGCTTCCTTCTGCTTCACCTGGGCAAGCGTGTTGGCGAGTTCCGCTTCTGCCATGTTGAGTGTCGCCTTGGCGGCTCGAACGACTGCCGATTGCGACAGTTCCTCGGCCTGGGCGGCAGTCGCCTGCGCCTTGGCAGAATTGTGTGCGGTATTCTCCCGCTCCCATTCTCCCACCGCGATGATCTTCTGTTTAGCCAGGGAACGTTTGCGGTTCACTTCCTGCGCCGCACCATCGAGCGCGATTTCGGCGCGTGTAGTCTGTGCGGCTGCAGAATCATATCTGGCCTCGGCGGTCTCCATCTCTGCCCTGGCCCGCTCGATCTGCGCCCGATGTACCGAAACCTGCGTTTGCGCCATCTCCCGTTCGGCAAGGGCTTGCGCTACTCTCGCTTCGTAAATCTCCGGCTCAACCCGGGCTATCACCTGGCCTTTGGTGACCTTGGAGTTGAAGTCGACATAGAGGTCCTTCACCCGACCCGAGAGCTGAGAACCGACTTCCACCATAACTAGCGCGTTCAGCGTGCCAGCCGCCTGCACCGTTGTGACGATATCGCCGCGCTCCACGGCTTGCGTGCGATAGGCGGGGGTATCGGGCCGGATGGAGGACGGCTCGAGGAGAGCTGAGAGCTGATTGAAGGCCGACAAAACCTGGCCGGAAGTCACCGATGGTGTCGGTCCCATGGAACTCCCGGGCGTTACCGCCGCGCCGAGGATTACCGTAACGAACAAAACGCTGCGCATCATGTTCTGACCACCTCTGAGCCGGAAGGGAAAGGTAGTCCCTTCCAGCTCTTTAATCTGCACTTGGCAGTGCCGCAGAGGAATTCTACAAAACTATAGAATAAACCCGTCAACAGCCAAATACATAGATGTTTATTCTAAAATTTCGGATATTACTACTTGCAGTGGCCGGGATTACCCTCGCAGGCCGTCTCGGTCTTGTTGCCAATGTTGCCTTGGCCTTCAGCCGTATCCTGCGTTGCCGTGCCGAACGCATTGCCATTCACATCCTTCGTAGTCTCATTGCACACGCAGTCCGGAACCGACCCCGTCTTTGTACAGGAGGCCACGCCAGCGGTGCCGCAGAAGTCCGTGCACTGTGTCTGCGATACGCCGGGACAGGTCTGCGCTAGCGCTCCGCCTGTTCCAAGCAACAGTGCCCCACCCATGAAAGCCGCAGCCGCGGCCACCTTTAAACCACTACATCCAATAATCATGTTTTCCTCCGATTTTGCCAGAGCTAGAGTGTGCTGCGCAGGCCATCTCTGGCACTGGTCGGCAGCATGAGGGCGCAACAAAGCCCTCGATTCGGCTCGATCGATTATGCTGTGGGGGATGCGGAAGTTATGAGGCCGCCAGCAACGGCTTTAAGCCGCCGGGCCTCCCAAGACTCTTTCGGGTGACAAGACTCTTTCGGATGAAGGGCCCTCTGCGGCGCACAGAATCGCCGCAATACTTGGCCTGCGCAAATCGGCAGCGCCCATTGTCGTGCTCCAGTACGACTGTAAGCGGGAATATTTCTTCTTGCTAATATATTAACCATATTTGCGGAAGCTGGCAACCAGTATCTGGGATATACGTCGGTTGAGGTGCTGCTAAATCGATTGGTAGAACGGCGTGAACATCGCAATCGGCGTCAACCAGTATGAGTTGCGCCGCAGAGCGGGTTGATCGTGGAGCCGAGATGCACGATCACCCTGGCTTCCCGCCTACATCATCATCTCAGCACACCGGAAAAACCGCTTGAACTCAACTGCGGTTGAGGTTTTACAAGCCGTCCCCGAAGCGCCGCGTGCCCATTTGGAGACGAAGAGCGCTCCAATATTTTAGACCAGCGTCTAGGGAAGCTCGGGGGACTGGATGACCAAAACAAGCACAAACGGGGTCGATTGGCGCGCGCTGTGGGCGAGCGGCGATCTGGCGCGCTTCTGCTTCATCAGCCTCGGCATTCTGCTGCACGCCACCAACGAAACCATGGTAGCAACGGTCATGCCGGCCATGGTCGGCGAACTTGCCGGCGTGCAACTGGTCGGCTGGTCGCTGGCGATCTACGAGCTCGGCGCCATCGTTGCCGGTGCGGCCGCCGGACGGCTGGTGAGCTATGTCGCGCTGCGTACCAACATGATGGTCGCCGCAATGCTCTATGCCGCCGGCGCGCTGGTCTGCGCCACCGCGCCTTCGATGCCGCTGTTCCTCTGCGGCCGCCTGATCGAAGGGCTCGGTGGCGGCGCGCTGGTGTCGCTGGCCTTCGTCTCGGTCGAGCGGCTGTTTGCCCGCGCGATCTGGCCGCAGCTTTTCGGCGTCATGTCGGCGATCTGGGGTGTCGCCGCCTTCAGCGGGCCGGTGCTCGGCGCGGTCATGACCGAATTCTCGTCCTGGCGCTGGGCCTTCGGCGTCTTCACCCTCGGCGGCACGGCCATGGCGCTGGCAAGCTTCCTCGTGCTCGATACGCCTGAAGCAACGAGGCAGGCGAAGGGCGGCTCGGCGCCGCCCTTCCCCTTTGCGGCACTTGGCTGCCTCGCCGGCAGCGTCGTGCTGATTGCCACTGCCGGCGTCGACATCGCCCTGCTGCGCTCGTCGCTGCTACTCACCCTCGGCCTGATCGGCCTGGCGCTGTTTATCTATATCGACGCACTGAAGCCGCGCTCGCGCCTGTTCCCGTCGCGGCTGTTCTCATGGCGCTCGCCGGTCGGCGCGGGCATGACCATGGTCGCGGCGTTTTCGGTGGCGACCTGCTCGTTCGCGGTCTACGGACCACTGCTTCTGACCAGCCTGCACGGCATTCCGATCCTGACCACCGGCTACATCATCGCCGCCGAATCGATCGCCTGGTCGGTCCTGTCGATCCTCGTCGCCAATGCGCCACCGGAGCGCGAGCGGCTGATCATCGTCGGCGGGGCGCTGATGATCGCCACGGGCGTCGCCGGTTTCGCCTATACGGTGCCGGCCGGCTCGATCCCGCTGATCCTGTTTTGTGCTTTGTTGCAAGGCGGCGGCTTCGGCATAGCCTGGCCGTTCGTCACGCGTGTCATCGTGGCATCGGCCAAGGAAGGCGAGCAGACGATCGCCTCGGCCGCCGTGCCGACCATGCAGCGCATCGGCTATGCCGTGGGTGCGGCACTGACCGGCATCGTCGCCAACGCCAGCGGCTTTTCCGAAGGCCTGAACCGCGAGGCCGCGGCGAATGTCGCCGCCTGGCTGTTCCTGGCGTTTATCCCGCTCGGAATCCTGGGATGCCTTGCCGCTTTGCGGATTTCGGGGGCGCCGCCAGCGAAGCTGCCAATCTCCCCCCTCGTGGGGGAGATTGACTAGACGACGACCGTCTTCAGCCGCTCGGCGATCAGTGCCGCGAGCCGCGTCGCCACCTCGTCTTTGCTCATCTCCGGCCATTCCTCGACGCCGGCCTTCGAGACGATCCGCACCTTGTTGCGGTCGCCGCCCATCACGCCCGGGGAACCATCTTCATGCGAGACATCATTGGCGACGATAAGATCGGCACCCTTTCTTGCGAGCTTGGCCTCGGCATTCCTGACCAGATCCTGCGTCTCCGCAGCGAAACCGACCACCAGCATCGGCCGCTTTTTGTGATGCCCGACACCGGCAAGAATATCGGGATTTTCCACCATCTGCAGCGCCGGTGGCCCCTCGCCCGCCACCTTCTTGATCTTTTCCCCGGCCGAACTTTGTGTGCGCCAGTCGGCGACAGCCGCGACGAACACTGCCGCGTCGGCCGGCAGCAGCTGCTCGACCGCGTCCTTCATCTCGACGGCCGTTTCGACGTGCAGCGTGGCGACGCCGGCCGGATCGGCAATGCCGACCGGGCCGGAGACGAGACGCACGTCGGCGCCGAGCCTGGCCAGCGCCGCCGCGATGGCGTGGCCCTGCTTGCCCGACGAGCGGTTGGCGATGTAGCGGACAGGATCGATCGCTTCATGCGTCGGTCCGGAAGTGACGATGATCTTCCTGCCCGTCAGCGGCTTTGGCCGGCTGTCGAGCAGCGCCTCGATCGCGGCGACGATCTCCACCGGCTCGGCCATGCGGCCCTCGCCCACCTCGTTGCTCTCGGCCATCTCGCCCTTCGCCGGGCCGACGAATGCGACGCCGTCCTTGCTCAGCGTCGCGCGGTTGCGGCGGACCGCCGGATGCGCCCACATTTTCGGGTTCATCGCCGGCGCCATCAAAACTCGCTTGTCGGTGGCGATGAGCACGGTCGAGGCAAGGTCGTTGGCGTGGCCATTGGCGAGCTTTGCCATCAGGTCGGCGGTGGCCGGCGCCACGACCAAAAGGTCGGCCTCGCGCGACAGCCGGATGTGGCCGATGTCGTGCTCGTCCTGCCGGTCGAAGAGTTCGGTAGAGACGTGGTCGGCTGACAGTGCCCCGGCCGACAGCGTGGTGACGAATTCCTGCGCCGCAGCCGTCATCACCACGCGCACCGAAGCACCACGCTCGCGCAGCCGGCGGATCAGGTCGAGCGCCTTGTAGGCAGCGATGCCTCCGCCGATGATGAGCAGGATGCGCTTGCCGGAGAGGATGCCTCGCGGGCTGGAGACGGCGACCACCGGCGTTGCTGGACTCTGCGAACTCGTCAGTTCGCGCAGTGTTTTCTCGATCTGGTCGATGCGACCGGCCGAACCGAACTGACCTTCGACCGCTGCGCGGATCATCACCCGCGCCTGGTCTTCCATCGACCGGCCATTCTCCGCCGCCAGTCGGCGCAGCAGGTCCTTGACCTCGTCATCAAGGTTGCGGATCGTGATGCTGGCCATCTGATTGCACCTTGCCCGGAATTGCTGAGTGCAATGATAGCAATGCAATCACTTTGCAACAAGCGCTAGAATATACGCCAGGCGATGTATACCAGCGTCAATGCGATCAGCCACAGCGCCAGCCGGCCGGAGCGGGTGTAGCGCGCCTCGGCCTTGCCGATGGCGCGCGCGGTCCTTTCGTCGAAACGCAGGCCGTTTTCGGCCATCAGGTCGATTTCGCGCGACAGCCGCTCGGTGCGGGCGGCGAGGTCCGGTGCCTGGCGGGCCAGCGCCAGCAGCGCGGTGGCGCCGTCGCGCACGTCGGCCAGCAAGGCGCGCGGGCCGAGATTGCGGGCAATCCAGCCGCTGACCACCGGTTCCGACGTCTTCCACATGTTGAAGGCCGGGTCGAGCGTGCGGGCGACGCCCTCGACAACCACCATGGTTTTCTGCAGCAGCACCAGTTCGGATCGCGTCGCCATGTCGAAGAGGTCGGTCACTTCGAATAGAAGCGTCAGCAGCTTGGCCATCGAGATGGTCTCGGCCGGCTGGCCGTGGATCGGTTCGCCGATCGCCCGGATCGCCTGGGCGAAGGCCGCGACATTGTGCTGGCGCGGCACGTAGCCGGCCTCGAAATGCACTTCGGCGACGCGCTGATAATCGCGCGTGATGAAGCCGTAGAGGATTTCTGCGAGGAACCGGCGCTCCTTCCTGCCGAGCCGGCCGGCAATGCCGAGATCGACGGCGACGATGGTGCCGTCGGCCTCGATGAAGAGGTTCCCCGGATGCATGTCGGCATGGAAGAAGCCGTCGCGCAGCGTATGGCGCAGGAACGACTGAACGAGATTGGCGGCGATCGCCTTCAGATCGTGGCCGGCGGCGGTCAGGCCGGCAATATCGTTCATCTTGATGCCGTCGACCCATTCCATGGTCAGCACGTCACGGCCGGTGCGCTCCCAGTCGACCGAGGGCACGCGAAAGCCGGGATCGTCCTTGGTGTTTTCGCCGAGCTCCGAAAAAGCAGCCGCCTCCAGCCTCAAATCCATTTCGATCTTGGTGGTCTGGGCCAGTGTCTCGGTCACCTCGACCGGCCGCAGCCGGCGCGACGACGGGATGTATTTTTCCTGTAGCCGGGCGGCGAGGAAATAGCTCTCGAGATCGCGAAAGAAGCGGCGGCGCACGCCCGGCCGGATGACCTTCACCGCCACTCGCCTAACGACGCCGTCCTGCAGCGTTTCGGCGGTATGGACCTGGGCGATCGAGGCGGCGGCGACGGCCTCGCCGAAACTGACATAGAGCTCGTCGATCTTGCGTC
The DNA here is from genome assembly GCF_040320905.1 of Mesorhizobium sp. M0590. NCBI lineage: Bacteria > Pseudomonadati > Pseudomonadota > Alphaproteobacteria > Hyphomicrobiales > Phyllobacteriaceae > Mesorhizobium > Mesorhizobium sp. M0590. The sequence continues at coordinate 145,653 of NZ_JAMYQN010000008.1, read as the reverse complement.
CGAGCGAGGCTTCTATCGCTGCAACGGCCTCGGCCTTCGCAAACGTCTGCATCTTGTCCTGCAGCATGGCGAGATCGAGCGCTATGTCGTTGCCGACGACGTCCGGCCGTGTCGCCAGGAACTGGCCGAGCTTGACGTAGGATGGGCCGAGCCGCACGACCGCCTTGGCCAGCCTGTCGCCGCGCTCATAGGCAAGCGCGCGACGGCGGGTGAACAGCCGGGCCATGCGCCAGCCGAATTTCGGCAAGCCGAAGAGCTCGTCACCGGGCAAAGCCGCGATGACACCCTCGCGGACCAGCACCCAGCCGGCCCGTACGAGCCTGAAACCAGCGCCGATGCTGCTCATGGCTGGCTTTGCCCTGCCGGTTTCCTGAACTGGCGCAAGGCACGTCGGAAAATGCGGGCCAGCCTCAAAGCTTCCAGCCCGAATGAAGCGCGGCGATGCCGCCGGAATAATTGCGGAATGAGGCGCGCTCGAAGCCTGCGCGCGAAATCATCGCCGCGAAATTCTGCTGATTGGGAAACTTGCGGATCGATTCGACCAGATAGGAATAGGGCTCGTCATCGCCGGTCACCACCTTGCCGATCCGCGGAATGGCGTTGAACGACCATGCTTCATAGACCTTGTCGAGCAGCGGCATCTCGACCTCGGAGAATTCAAGGCAGAGAAAGCGCCCGCCAGGCTTCAGCACGCGATAGGCTTCGGCAAGCGCCACATCGATGCGCGGCACGTTGCGGATGCCGAAAGCGATGGTGTAGGCGTCGAAAGTAGCGTCGGCAAAAGGCAGTTCCTCGGCATTGGCTTCGACGAAATCGGTATTTGCCGACAGGCCTTTTTTCTCGGCCCGGTCGCGGCCGACGGCGAGCATCGAGCCGTTGATATCGAGAACCGTTGCATGAGAGTGCCTGCCGCTCGCCTCGACGATGCGGAAGGCGACGTCGCCGGTGCCGCCGGCAACGTCGAGAACGCTCCAGCCCGGCCGCTTCGGTGGATTGAGCCAGGCGACCATGGCGTCCTTCCACAACCGATGCAAGCCGGCCGACATCAGGTCGTTCATCAGGTCGTAGCGGTTCGCCACCTTGTGGAAAACATCATTGACCAGGGACTGCTTGTCGCCTGGCCCTACCCGCTTGAAACCATAGGAGGTTTCCATGCCGCCCGCAGCAGTGGTTCTTTCAACCGACATCGTTTTGATCCGCCATAAAATCGGCGGGACCATAGCCGATCGATGGTGCGGGCGCTATTGTTTAAGGCGCGGTGTTCGGCCGCGCTTCGAAGCAGGTTCCGGAAAAGTGTCACACGGTTTTCCGACAGGAACTTGCGTCATAAGAAAAAGCCTGACGGGATAATTGAATGCCTTTGAAAGCAGAACTGCACTGCCACATCGAAGGGGCAGCGGCGCCTGAACTCGTCCTCCGCCAGGCTGAGAAATACGGCAAGGATGCCTCGCCCTACATCCAGGACGGCTCCTTCGTCTGGCACGACTTCACCTCTTTCCTCGCCGCCTACGACTTCTCGTCGGACCTGTTCCGCACCGAAGAAGACTATGCGCGGCTGGCCGATCATTACCTGACCAGCCTCGCCCGCGACGGCGCCATCTATTCCGAGGTTTTCACCTCGCCCGACCATGCCAGCAAGGCCGGGCTGTCGCCGAAGGCCTATACCGACGCGCTCGGCGAAGGCATGGCCCGCGCCAAGGCGAAGACCGGCATTGAAGGCCGCATGATCGTCACCGGCGTGCGCAATTTCGGTGTCGAATCGATCGAGCGAGCGGCGCGTTTCGCCGCGCGCTGCGGGCATCCGCTGGTCACCGGTTTCGGCGTCGCCGGCGACGAGCGGATAGGCGACCTGGAAGATTATGTCAGGGCCTTCGAGATCGCCCGCGAGGCCGGCCTCGGCATCACCGTCCATGCCGGCGAATTGATGGGCTGGGAGAGCGTCGAGGCGGCACTCGACCACATCCGCCCGTCTCGCATCGGCCATGGCGTGCGCGCCATCGAGAACCCCGAGCTTGTGCGGCGCATCGCCGACGAAGGCGTCGTGCTCGAATGCTGCCCTGGCTCCAACATCGCCCTGAAAATCTTCGACAGCTTCGCCGACCATCCCTTCCCCGCCTTGCGGGCAGCGGGCTGCAAGGTGACGCTCAACTCCGATGACCCACCCTATTTCTGGACCTCGCTGAAACGCGAATACGACATCGCTGCCGAGCATTTTGCGATGGACGACAAGGCGCTCACCGCCGTCACCAGGACGGCCATCGAGGCAGCCTTCGTCGACAGGAAGACCAGGGCGGCGCTGCTGGGCAGGCTCGGCGCCAAGGGCAGGTGAATGGTGAATGGTTCACCCGGCGCTTTGGTCCGTCAACCGCGAGTTTTTCCGCGCAACCAAGGACTCGCAAACCAGTTCACTATTCACTATTCACCATTCACCATTCATTTGCGCAGTTGGAGAACACCATGAAGGGCGTCACCGTCGTCGACCATCCGCTTGTCCAGCACAAGCTGACCATCATGCGCAAGAAGGAAACCTCGACGGCCGGCTTCCGGCGGCTGCTGCGCGAGATCTCGCTGCTGCTCGGCTACGAGGTCACCCGCAACCTGGAACTGACGACGACGACCATCGAGACGCCGATCGAAACGATGGAGGCGCCGACGCTGGAGGGCAAAAAACTGGTCTTCGCCTCGGTGCTGCGCGCCGGCAACGGCTTGCTCGAAGGCCTGCTCGATCTGGTGCCGGCGGCGCGTGTCGCCCATATCGGCCTCTATCGCGACCATGAGACGCTGGAAGCGGTCGAGTATTTCTTCAAGGCGCCAGGCGACCTCGCCGACCGGCTGGTGATCGTCGTCGATCCGATGCTGGCGACCGCCAATTCGGCGATCGCGGCGATCGACAAGCTGAAAGGCCGCGGTGCCACCAACATCCGCTTCCTCTGCCTGCTGGCGGCACCAGAGGGCCTCGAGCGGTTTACCCAGGCGCATCCCGATGTTCCGGTCTTCACCGCTTCCATCGACCGCCAGCTCAACGAAAAGGGCTACATCATGCCGGGTCTCGGCGATGCCGGCGACCGCATGTACGGCACCAAATAGACCCGTTTACCGATTGTTTACGCAAACGGCTGGTTTCCGCACTCGTTAAAGCGGCAATCACCTTGTGGGGCTAAGGATCGGCAACCAGGAAGGCCGGTCCATGCTGCGCAAGCTTCTCATCCTTGGCGTGTTTGCCGGAACGTCGGCATCGCTGCCGATCGTGTATCAGTCCAATTCACAGGTAATCGAGCGGCTGTTGAAATCCGCCATCGGAGCCAGGCCGGCCGACACACAAACCGACCTGAATCTCGCCGCCGTTCGGGACAGGCCGGCGACGCCGCAGCCGCTCGGCCGCAAGGTCGTCGTCACCGCGGACGCGCGCGGCCATTTCATGTCGGCCTTCAAGTTGAACGGCCACCAGATCGACGGCATGATCGATACCGGTGCCACGCTCGTCGCCATCAACACCTCGACTGCGCGCAGGATCGGCATCTCGCTCAATTCGACGGACTTCAGCCATCAGGTCAACACCGCCAATGGTGCGATCAAGGCCGCCGTGGTGACGATTGATCGCCTGCAGATCGGCAAGATCACCGTCGAGGGCGTCGAGGCCGTCGTGCTCGACGACAGGGCGCTGCACACCAACCTGATCGGCATGAGCTTTCTGCAGCGGCTCGAAAAATACCAGGTCGAAGACGGCAAGCTGCTGCTGGTTCAGTGATTACCCGCGCGGCAGGATCCGCCGGATGACGGTTTTCTCCGTGGCCGGTCTGGAAGTGCCGATCATATAGGCCGAAAGCACGGCGGCCGCGGCCGCTTCGGCATCCCCGGTATTACGGGCATGGACCAGCGCCAGCGCTTCGCCGGCCCGCACTTCAGCACCGACCGGCAACAGCCTGGTGATGCCAACGGCGTGATCGATCCTGTCGTCGGGCCGCGTCCGCCCGCCGCCAAGCCCGACCACGGCAAGCCCGATCTCGCGGGTCGCGATGCCGGTGACAAAGCCGTTCGCGCTCGCCTTGACCGCGAATTCCGTTGCCGCTTTCGGCAAATATTTTTCCGGATTGTCGACAAAGTCGACGGGACCACCCAGTGCCGCCACCATGCGCGCGAAGACGGCAGCGGCGCGGCCGCCGGCCAGCGTTTCGGCGGCGCGGCGCAGGCCGTCCTGGTTGGACGACACCAGGCCTGCCGATTGCAGCATCTCGGCGGCCAGCGCCAGCGTCACGTCCTCCAGCCGCCGGTCGCGAAAGCGGCCGGTGAGAAAATCGACGGCGTTGCGCACCTCGACCGCGTTGCCGGCGGCGGACGCCAGCGGCTCGTTCATGCCGGTGACCAGCGCCGAGGCCTTAAGGCCGGCGCCATTGGCGACGTCGACCAGGCTGTTGGCCAGTGCGGTTGCGTCGCGCGATTTCTCCATGAAGGCGCCGTTGCCGACCTTGACATCGAGCACCAGCGAACCAAGGCCGGCCGCCAGCTTCTTCGACAGGATCGAGGCGGTGATCAGCGGCACCGATTCCACCGTTCCCGTCACATCGCGGATCGCGTAGAGCCTGGCGTCGGCGGGTGCCAGATCGGCGGTCTGGCCGATGATGGCGCAGCCGGTTTCGAGCACGGTCTTGCGGAAGCGCGCAACATCCGGCTGGCTGATATAGCCGGGGATGGCATCCATCTTGTCCAGCGTGCCGCCGGTATGGCCGAGACCCCTGCCGGAAATCATCGGCACATAGGCGCCGCAGGCAGCGACGATCGGCGCCAGCATCAAGGAGACGTTGTCGCCGACGCCGCCCGTCGAATGCTTGTCGGTGACCGGGCCGGGCAGATCCGACCAGTCGAGCACATCGCCGGAATCGCGCATCGCCATAGTCAGCGCCACCGCCTCGTCGCGGCTCATGCCGTTGAAGAACACCGCCATGGCAAAGGCGCCGACCTGCGCGTCGGTGACTGTGCCGGCGGTCAGACCCTCGATGAAGAACGCTGTCTCCTCAGCCGAGAGCTTCTGGCCATCGCGCTTGCGGCGGATGATTTCCTGTGGAAGCATCAGGCGTCGACCCTGTGCTCCGGAAGCCCGTCCTGAAAAACACGCTGCAGAATGGTCGCCAGCCGCGCGCCGCCGACCGGCGCCATGTCCTTGGTCTCCTGGTGCGACAGCTCGGCTCCGGTCATGCCGGCGGCAAGGTTGGTCACGACCGAACACGCGGCGACGCGCAGCCCAAGGAAGCGGGCGAGAATGACCTCCGGCACCGTCGACATGCCGACCGCGTTGGCGCCCATGACGCGCGCCATGCGGATCTCGGCGGGCGTCTCGAAGCATGGGCCGGAGAACCACATATAGACGCCCTTGTGCAGCGTGGTACCGGTGGCCTTCGCCGCCTGCTCGATGGCGGAGCGGAGACCGGCGTCGTAGGCTTCGGTCAGGCCGACGAAACGGCGGTCGCTCGGTTCGCCGATCAGCGGGTTGGAGCCCGAGAAATTGATGTGATCGGTGATCAGCATCACCGAGCCCGGGCCCATCCCGGGATCGACCGAACCGGCGGCGTTGGTGAGGATCAGCCTGGAGATGCCGAGGCCGGCGAGCACCTCGAGTGCCGGCCGCATCGCCGCCGCGTTGCCGTGCTCGTAATAATGCGCCCGGCCGGACAGCATCAGCACCGGCGTGCCGGCAAAGAGCCCCGCCACCACCTCGCCGGCATGGCCGCTGACTCCGCTTCGGGGAAACCCCGGCAAGTCGGCGTAGGAGATGCGCACCGCATCCTCGACCTGGTCGACAAGCCCGCCAAGCCCTGACCCCAGCACCAAGGCGGTGGTCGGCGCCAGCCCGTCCAGCCTTTCGACGAGGTGATCGAGCGCTTCCTTCATTTCAGCACATCGCCTTCAAACCCGTATGGCAGCAACTCGCCCATGGTCACGGTCTCAACCACGCCGCTATCATCGCAGAGATAGAATTTCGTCTCCGGCCGGCAGAATTCCGCCAGCCGCTGCCGGCAGCCGCCGCAGGGCGAGCATTTTGCCACGCGTTCGGCGATCACGGCGATTTCCGTGATCTTGCCGCCGCCGCCCATGACGTAGTGGCCGAGCGCGGTGGTTTCGGCGCACCAGCCCTCCGGATAGGACGCGATCTCGACATTGGCGCCGGTGAAGACACGGCCGTCCTCGGTGCGCAACGCCGCGCCGACCGGAAATTTCGAATAGGGCGCATAGGCCTTGGCCATGGCGGCTTTCGCCGCTTCGAACAGATCATGAGCCATGATAGATCAGCGTTCCTTGACATACGGCACGCCGCCGGCGCGCGGCGGGATTGCCTTGCCGATGAAGCCGGCAAGCAGGATGACGGTCAGCACATAGGGCAGCGCCTGCATGAATTGCACCGGCACCTTGCCGATCATTGGCAGTGGCGTGCCTTGCAGGCGGATCGACGCCGCGTCGAGGAAGCCGAACAGCAGGCAGGCGAACATGGCGTTGACCGGTTTCCATTTGGCGAAGATCAGCGCGGCCAGCGCGATGTAGCCCTTGCCGGCGGTCATGTCCTTCACGAAGCCGCCATTCTGCACCATCGACAGATAGGCGCCGGCAATGCCGGTGAGCACGCCGGTGCAGATCAGCGCCCGGTAGCGCAGCCAGGCGACTGATATGCCGGCGGTGTCGACGGCGGCGGGGTTCTCGCCGACGGCGCGCAGGCGCAAGCCGAAGCGGGTGCGAAACAGCACCCACCAGGTGAACGGCACGGCCAGGAAGGCGAGATAGACCAGCACGGAATGGCCGGAGATGAGTTCCGAATAGATCGGCCCGAGGATCGGCACGCTCCTGAACGCCTCCGCGCCCGGCCAGGTGATTGCCTCGAACCGCTCGCCGGCGGCCAGCGCCGGCGTGCGCCCGCCTTGCTGGAACCAGGCTTGGCCGAGCATGATCGTCGATCCGGCGGCAATGAAATTGATCGCGACACCCGAGACGATCTGGTTGCCGCGATGGGTGATCGAGGCAAAGCCGTGGATCAGCGCGAAGGCAACCGAAATGAGGATGGCCATGCCGAGGCCGAGATAGGCCGAGTGGAAGACCGAGGCGGCGGCCGCACCGGCGAAGGCGCCGACCAGCATCTTGCCCTCGAGCCCGATGTCGAAGACGCCGGCGCGCTCCGAATAGAGGCCGGCGAGGCAGGCGAGCAGCAAGGGCACCGACAGGCGGATGGTCGAGTCCAGGACCTGCACGATGGCGTTGAAGAAATCCATCTCAGGCGCCCTTCCCCTTGACCGCTTCCATGCCGACCGATTTCGGGCTGAGCGAGGCGAACAACGCCTGGACGTAGGGCCGGAACATATGCTCGAGCGCGCCGGCGAACAGGATGACCAGGCCCTGGATGATAACGATCATGTCGCGGCTGATCGCCGGCATCTCGAAGGCGAGTTCGGCGCCGCCCTGGTAGAGCATGCCGAACAATATTGCCGCCATGACGATGCCGACCGGATGCAGGCGGCCCATCAGCGCCACCGCGATGCCGACGAAACCGGCGCCCGAAACGAATTCGAGTGCGACATTGTGCTGGTCGCCCATCGTCGGGTTGAGCGCCATCATGCCGGCTAGCGCGCCCGAGATCATCATCGCGATGATGATGATGCGGATCTCCGAAATGCCGGCATAGCGCGCCGCTTTCGGGCTGTGGCCATAGGTGCGCATCTCGTAGCCGAGCTTGGTGCGCCAGATCAGCACCCACACCAGGAAGGCCATAGCTAGCGCCAGCAGGGAACTGACGTTGAATGGCGCCGAACGGATTTTGGCGCCGAACAATTCGATGACCCAGTTGAGCTTCGGCAGTTGCGCGCCTTCGAGGAAGGTGCGCGTCTGCGGTGCCATCGAGGCGGGGGGCTTCAAGTACCCGACCAGCGCACGGACCATGACGCTGGCGGCGATGAAATTGAACATGATGGTGGTGATGACGATGTGCGAGCCGCGCTTGGCCTGCAGATAGGCCGGGATCAGCGCCCACAGCGCGCCCATCGCCGCGGCGGCGATAATGGCGATCGGGAAGGTCAGCCACCAAGGCAGCACGCTGTCGAAGGCCAGGCAAACGATGCCGATGCCGAGACCGGCGATATAGCCCTGGCCCTCGCCACCGATGTTGAACAGGCCGCAATGCGCCGCAACCGCCACCGAAAGCCCGCTGAAGATGAAGGTGGTGGCATAGAAAAGCGTGAACGCGATGCCTTGGCCGCGGCCGAAGGCACCCTCGACCAGGACGACGGCTGCGCGCAGTGGGTTCTCGCCAACCAATATGACGACGAAGCCGGCAACGACGAAGGCGACGAACAGGTTGATCAGCGGGATCAGGACGTAGTCGGCCCAGGCCGGCAGCTTGGCATAGGGAGTGCTCATTCCGCCGCCTCGCGCTGCTCGACGCCGGCCATCAGCAGGCCGAGCTCGCCCTCGGTCGCGTCGGGGCCGCGTTCGCCGACGATGCGGCCGGCAAACATCACCAGGATGCGGTCGGACAGCGAGCGGATCTCGTCGAGCTCGACCGAAACCACCAGCACCGCCTTGCCCTGGTCGCGCATGGCGATGAGGCGCTTGTGGATGAATTCGATGGCGCCGACATCGACGCCGCGCGTCGGCTGGCCGACGATCAACACGCCGGGATCTTGTTCCATTTCCCGCGCCAGCACGATCTTCTGCTGGTTGCCGCCGGAGAAATTGGCGGTCTTGAGGCGGCAGTCCGCCGGTCGGATGTCATATTTGACGATCTTGTCCCTGGCATCGTTACGGATGGCATCGATGTCAAGGAACGGCCCCTTCAGATAGCGCTCGTCGTCCTGATAACCGAGGATCGAATTCTCGTTCTCCTCGAAGGCCAGCACCAGCCCGACATGATGGCGGTCCTCCGGCACATGGGCGAGGCCGCGCTCGCGCAGTTCACCGGGATCGGCGGCGCCGGTGAGGTCGATCGGCTTTCCGTCGAGCATAACGGAGCCCGAAACGGCATGCCTGATGCCGGAAATCGCCTCGAGCAGTTCGGACTGCCCGTTGCCGGCGACGCCGGCAATGCCGACGATCTCCCCGGCATGGACATCGAAAGAGACGTCGTCGACCATGGTGACGCCGCGGGAATCCTTCACCGTCAGGTTCTTGACCGCGAGCTTGACGCCGCCGGCCTTCGCCTCGCCCTTCTCGACGCGCAGCAGCACGCGCCGGCCGACCATCAGCTCGGCCAGTTCCTCGACCGTGGTCTTCCTGGTTTCGCGTGTCGCCACCATCGTGCCCTGGCGCATCACCGAGACGGTGTCGGTGATCGCCATGATCTCGCGCAGCTTGTGGGTGATCAGCACGATCGTCTTGCCCTGCTCCTTCAGCTGCCTGAGGATGCGGAACAGATGGTCGGCCTCGGCCGGCGTCAGCACGCCCGTCGGCTCGTCGAGGATCAGGATCTCGGCGCCGCGATAGAGCGCCTTGAGGATTTCGACGCGTTGCTGCAGGCCGACCGGCAACTCCTCGATGATGGCGTCGGGATCGACTTCGAGCCCGTATTCGCGCTCGAGCCGCTCCAACTCGGAACGCGCCTTGGCGATGCTCTTCTTCAGCAGCGCATCGCTTTCGGCGCCGAGAATGACGTTTTCCAGCACCGAGAAATTGTCGACCAGCATGAAATGCTGATGCACCATGCCGATGCCGAGCGCGATCGCATCGTTCGGCGTCTTGATCGATGCCGGCTGGCCGCCGACACGGATCTCGCCGGAATCGGCCTGGTAGAAACCATAGAGGATCGACATCAGCGTCGACTTGCCGGCGCCGTTTTCGCCGACGATGCCATGGATAGTGCCGCGCATAATCTCCAGATTGATGTCGCGGTTGGCGCGCACGGCGCCAAAGCTCTTGTCGATGCCGATCAGCTCGATTGCGGCTTGCGCCATGCAGCCTGTTCCCACTGTTATTTTTTTACCGCTTGGTCAAACGCCTAGCATGACGCCCAGTCTGTGCCAATTGGGTCCGTACCAATTGGCCGGAGCAGGGTTCACTCTCGACAAATCCCGCCATGCTTGTCAATTTCCAACGTGGCCGCAGCCTGCACAATCGCCTGATCGAGGATTTCAAATGACCATGCCCGAGGACCGGCTGACGACGCTGGAAATCCGCGCCGCCGAGCAGGAGAAGACCATCGAGGAACTGTCCGGCCAGATCGCCGAGCAGTGGAAGGTGATCGAGCGCATGCAGCGCAAGCTCGACGCGCTGGCCGAGCGCTTCCTGGCGCTGGAGGAACAGGCCGCGCCCGACGTGCCGGTGACCAAGCCGCCGCACTGGTGAGCGGGCCGACAAGACAAAACCGCCGGGCTTTCACCCGGCGGCTCGTCAGTTCAGCAGTGCCAGTCGATCAATAACGGCAATCGATCAATACGGGCAGGCATTGTCCGACATGTAGTCGTGCACCTTGATGGTGCCGGCGATGATGTCGGCCTTGGCTTTTTCGACCGCCGCCTTCATCGCATCGTCGACAAGCGCCTTGTTGTTGTCGTCCATGGCGTAGTCGACGCCGCCTTCCTTGAGGCCGAGATCGTTGACGCCGGCCGTGAATTTGCCGTCCTTGGCATCCATGAAGGTGTTGTAGACGGCAACGTCGACGCGCTTGACCATGGAGGTCAGCACCTTGCCGGGCTGTAGGCCGTTCTGGTTGGAATCGACGCCGATGCCGAGTTTGCCGGCGTCGGCCGCTGCCTGCAGCACGCCCACACCGGTGCCGCCTGCCGCCGCGTAGACCACGTCGGCGCCCTGGTCGATCTGCGTCTTGGCGATCTCGCCGCCCTTGGCCGGATCGTTCCAGGCTGCAGGCGTATCGCCGGTCATGTTCTGGATGACGTCGGTGGCGCCGGCCGCCTTTGCGCCGCCGACATAGCCGCAGCCGAACCTGCGGATCAGCGGAATGTCCATGCCGCCGACGAAGCCGACCTTCTTGGTCTTGGAAGCCATCGCCGCCATCACGCCGACGAGGTAGGAGCCTTCCTGCTCCTTATAGACCAGCGAGCGGACATTGGGCTTGTCGACGACCATGTCGATGATGGCGAATTTGGTGTCGGGGAACTCGGTGGCGATCTTGTCAAGCGCGTCAGCCCACGAGAAGCCCGCCATGACGATGGGGTTGCGACCGTCCTCGGCGAAACGGCGCAGCGCCTGCTCGCGCTGGGTGGCGTTGCTGACCTCGAATTCCACATAGGGGATGCCGGTCTCGGTCTTGAACTTTTCAGCGCCGTTGAACGACGCCTCGTTGAACGATTTGTCGAACTTGCCGCCGAGATCATAGAGGATCGCGGGTTGAATGTCCGCGGCGAAGGCCGGAAGAACCATTGCAGCTGCGGCCATAAGGCCGAGAACGATACGTTTCATGTGATCCACACCCCTGTCGGTTATTTGTCCATTATGCACCGCATGCCGGCCCGGTTCTCCGGCAGGCATATGGCGTCGGGCAGGAGTGTCTTCCTCCCGCTTCGGGTCAATCTGGCACGGCCCGAAACAAAATTCACGTGGAATTTTGACCCTTTGGAAAAGCATGGCGCCGCATCGCGGCGCCACAGCATATTCCTTGCGTCAGGAGCATAAAATCAGGCGGAGACGGCGGCCGGAATGGCGCAGGAGACGCCGGTTCCCTGCAGGCCGCAATAGCCGTAGGGGTTCTTCGCCAGATATTGCTGGTGGTCTTCCTCGGCGAAGTAGAATTCCGGCGCCGGCGCGATCTCCGTGGTGATCTTGCCGCGTCCGGCGCCGCGCAGCGAACCCTCGTAGGCGTCGCGCGAGGCGATCGCAGCCTGGTGTTGAGCGTCGTTGAGCGTATAGATCGCCGAGCGGTAAGTGGTGCCGACATCATTGCCCTGGCGCATGCCTTGCGTCGGGTCGTGGCTTTCCCAGAACAGCTTCAAGAGCTCGGCATAAGACACGATCTTGGGGTCGTAGACGACGAGCACGACTTCGGCATGGCCGGTGAGCCCCGTGCAGGTTTCCTGATAGGTCGGGTTGGGCGTGACGCCGCCGGCATAGCCGGCCGCCGTGACCCAGACGCCCTTGACTTGCCAGAACAGGCGCTCGGCGCCCCAGAAGCAGCCCAGGCCGAACATCGCCGTTTCCATCCCTTCGGGATAAGGACCCTTGAGCGGCCTGTTCGAGACAAAGTGCTTCGATGCGGTCGGGATCGGCCGGTCGCGGCCGGGCAACGCCTCGGAGGGTTTCGGCAGGTTGAGCTTCTTGTTCAGCATGTCGCTGAGAAACATGTGTGGGTTCCTTTTCTTCTTGGTTGAGCCTCCCCGGTACGGAACACCGGGTCAGGCTGGAAATGTCAGGTTGCGGCGAACCGCCCGCTGGGGCGCTGCCGCCTGTAACCGATGGCATAAAGAATGAACGCCAGGACCGCGAACACGGCAAAGCCGGGCTGGCTGAGCACCCAGGCGATGGCACCGTCCCACAGCAGCGGGTTGATCTTATCGCGGACGAAGCTTTCGAAGGCGCTGCGCGTATCCGGCGAGACAGCGAGCCAGCTGGTGTTGAGCGGGGTCATCACCAGCGCCGAAGCCGCCACCGAGCGGGTCGCATCGAGCACGGCCATGATGACCGAAACCGAAAGCGCGACCATTGCAGCGAGACGAAAGACGAAGCGGAACATCCGGACCCTTCCTCCCCAGGAGTTTATCAGAATGTCGTGTCGGACTGTTAAATAGGACCTGCGCGCTTTATCCGCAATCGCGACACGTGAAGTTGAACCCGTGACCGCCGGTTCGCCGGAACCGGTGGTGCGCCGGACGGCAAGCACAACCTCCGCCGATCGTTTCGATAGGCTCCGAACGGGTGCCCCAGCGGCATGGGCTGAGCATCCGTATCCGGCAAAGCGAATAGACTGCCGTTATGTCTTGGCATTCGGCACCGGATCGACTAGATGAGCCCCGCGCCTGTTGCTTTGACGGCTCGGGTGCGGGGAAAGGGTATCCGCTGGTTGACGGCGCCCACGGCCGGAATTCCGGCCGGAATCCCACAGGAGAGGCATCTCCCCAACCCGCGCGGCGAAACCGGCCGCGGCGAAAATGCTAAAGGATGGAGAGGTGGCCGAGTGGTTGAAGGCGCACGCCTGGAAAGTGTGTTTACGGGAGACCGTAACGCGGGTTCGAATCCCGCTCTCTCCGCCAGTTGCCTCGCCAAATTGCTGAAATACCTAATAAATTTCATGGCTCGCAGTATTTGACCCACTTTTTGCCCCACATAATTGTGTGGATTAAAATGGCTGTCACAGGCTTTCTCTGGACGCTATCTCTAGCAAGAGCGCTTCATTGTGGAGCGAAGTTGAGCGCCTCTCCAACTATGTGAGTCTGGGGCCGGATGGTCCTGTCACTACGGGGACGACGGCGACGTTGGCGGGTGTGTGGAGAGGCTTTGATTTTGGTGGGCGTGTTGACCTGTCGCCCGATCCTGTGGGGAGCGAAAGATGGTGACGATACTGAAGTGGATTGCCATCGCTGTACTTGGGCTGCTGGCATTGATGCATGCGGCACTGACTGCTTCACTGATCTGGCACATGTTCCGCTACGATGTACCCGGAGCTTGGATTGCGGAGCCCGAATTAGTCAGGCAATACCTGATTCCGCTGGCTTCCATTTTTGGTCTCTTGATACTGATGCGATACGCCAAGCCGACCGAAAGAAAGGCGTGCATCGCAGTTCTCGCTGCCGTTACTGTGTCCTTTGCGCTGTTTCTATTGTTGCATTTAACCGGTCGATTGACGATCAAATAGAGGGGACACTTGGGGCCCGCGCAGCGATTTTTGGCTGTTCTGCATGCTGATTTTTGCCTCTGATAGTGCTTCGCGCGGGTAGAATTTTGCGTTCGCGGCCTGCAAATTTTGTCATCGAATCCGGTTTGCGCGCACGAAATTTGGGCTCTTCTTGCGGTAAGCTAGCGCGGTTTCTCGTGCATCGGCGAGCGAGATGATCGGCGTGCCGCCCAATCCGATGTCTCTACGCCTGCCTTGGACGATGATCCGGAGGAGCCAACGCTTCGCTCCCGACGGGTCCACGACGAGGTAAAGGCCATTGCCATCGGCATATCGTCCCGGAGTCTTAGCCTGCCGCACCTCGATCGCGCTTAGCGCCTTGTCCGGGTGCTTTCCCGATTTTTGCATCGTCCGCCCAACTCACCCCACCCCACATTTTCACCCACATTGTATCGGCGATTTTGTTGGACGGCAATGAATGTCGTTGGACGAACTGAAAAATTAACGACTTGATTTCAAAGCGTTATTGGACGTCATTGGCCGCAGACGAACAGCCGACTGGCTGCCGCTCTCTCCGCCAAATAAATCTCACCGGTTCGCCAGCCTAAAGGGACGCTGGACGGCTACTGCCGCTGCGGTGCAGGTATCTTGGGGCAGGCAGAGGGGGCGCGAAGGCTACGGAGCGGCTTTCATCTTCGCCGCACCCTTACCTCAGATCAGCCTACAACCAATCGGCCCGCGCTTCACCAGAAGCACGGGCTTGGTCGACTCGGCGCCATCGCCGCCCCGTCTAGCGCGGGACCGCTTGTATTCCCGAGACCGAGCGCTCTGTTTCGGCGGAGAAAACCACGAAGGCAAAGATCAGCACGGCGACAGCGACAATCATTGAGCCGGTGGCGACGATCGGCTCGAGCGCCGGGTTTCCCTGCAGCATCAGGTAAAGAGCCGGCAGCATCACGACCAGGCCGAGATTGTAGACGCCGTAGTGGATCATGGCGCTCCTGCGGGCAGCCTTCGCCGGATTCAGCGCATAATAGCCGCCGAATATTGCACTGGTGACCCACCCCAGCAGGTTGATGTGCGCGTGAGCCGGAAACGCGCCGTGATCGCCTGAAATTGCCATCTGCAGGCCAGCTGCAATTCCCAGAATAAGAAAGATGATGGCTGTCTTGAAAAAGAGTTCCGAAACCTTAGGCATGTCATTCTCCCAAACCCGTTTTGCCGCCGCATCATGCTGTGGTTCCGGCGATCTTGCCAAGGGACCGTCGGGCCTGCGGAGCCATTTGTCGCCGGCCTGACAGCCCGTTGGCGGCCGGCCGCCGGGCCTGGCCGGTTGCGAGCCCAGCCAGAAAAAAATATGCACTCACGCTAATTTAATTGCAACATTACCGGGCAGGCTTCATGTCGTTCTCGCCAGGAAAGTGTCCTGCACGATGGTGGTACCATACGCGCCAAAGGTCTGCCCGTCAGTGTTGCAGCAAGGCCTCGCCGAACTTCTCCCACAGCTGTGCGCAATCTGTTGCTCTGAGGCTGGGGGTTCCGAGTGGGCCATATCTGATGACGGCGGCGTGAACATCATAGCCAACGATAGGTGCATTGGCGACAAAGTGGATAGCCTCGCCCAATCGGCGGGGGCCAATTGGCGCATCGGTTTTGTTGGTGATGTCGAAGACACCACGAATATCCGCTTCCTGATTCCTGGCTGCCAACGCAGCCGCCATTACCCTTTCTTGCATCATCGAAATCTCTCCTATCGGTCTAAGTCTAAGAACCGCGGCTTGTGCCGGTCCGGCAGCTGACAACCGGCAAATCGAAGTGCCTTTTGCAGCATCTCGATTGGCTCTTGCTGCGAGCCACTCCGCCCGCTCCCGCGGCAAGCCGATAAGGCAACTGCCAGCGAAATCCGCAGGCACGTCCACGGTCGCATCAAACACGGCCCACGTGCCAGTCGGCTCCTGAACGGGCAAAAACCTCATAACAGCGCCTGCTAATATACTATGCCGACTGTGAGGACGAGACTTTTTCCTGCATCAACTAAACGAATGAGAGCTGGTGTCGAAGTGCCGGGCGACGCTCGTCGAAAACAAATCGTCGGCGACATCGCCTGGATCGAAGGTGGGCCTGAGCAGCGATCCGGCCGCATTCGGGGCTCGCCGACAGGGACAAGCACAAGACGCAGCGCCGGCACGCTTCGTCAGATGTTACTTTCTGCCCTGCGGATAGATCGTCTCGCCGCGCTTCAGCATCTCCACGAACGCCGCGATCTTCTTCTTGCGTCCGGCTTCGGTTTTCATGTTGTGGATGCGGAAGGCGAGTGCGAAGCGGTTTTGCCCGCTGAGCTTTGCCAGCATCTCTTTCGCCTTGGGCTCGGCGTCTATTGCCGCCTGGAGGTCGTCGGGGATCTTCATCTCCTTGCCGCTCTTGTAGGCGAGCGCCCAGCGGCCGTCGGCCTTGGCCGCATCGACCTGCCTCAGCCCGTGCTCGGTCATCCGGCCCTCCTCGATCAGCCGGGCGACATTGTCGACATTGATCTGGCTCCAGGTGCTCTTCTTGCCGCGCGGGGTGTAGCGCTGCAGGTAGCTTTTGCCGTCCAAGGCCTTGCGCACCGCATCGATCCAGCCCCAGCACAACGCCACGTCGATGGCTTGCTTCGGAGTGATCGACGGCAGTCCCGAATCGAGCTTATGGATCTTGATCCAGACTTCGTCCTCACTGTCGTGATGCTCGCCAAGCCAGGCATGGAAGCTTTCGGCATCCCTGAACTCGCGCACCTTGGCGGGGTCGACCTTGACGGGCGCCATCAGCCGGTCCGCCCATGACGCGAGCGCGTAACGACGCCAAACCGCTTGCCGGCCGCGCGCGCGCTCATCTCAGCTCCGAGTCCGCAATCCGCAGGCCTGGTGATTCTCGCCGGCACGCATTCAGCCCGCACGATTGGGCGTGCCGAGGACATGGGATTTCGGCGGCAGCATGACGTTGTCGAATGTCTGCGTGAACATCGCCGCCGCAAAGAAAGCGACGGCGCGCAGGGTTTCGGTGCCGGTGTTGACGAGGTCGTGCCTGACCGGCGTCGGAAGTACCAGGACGCTGCCGGGCCCGACCGGGTGGGTGGTGCCGCCCTCAATGTGTAGCTCGCCGGTGCCGGCGATGATGTATTGCGTCTCTTCGGTGGCGTCGCTGTGCCAGCCGAGCCGCTTGCCGGGCTCGATCTCGTAGACAATGACCGAGGACTGGGTGGTGCCGTGCCCGCCGTAAACCGCGAAAGCGCCGGCCCATTTGACCGACGGATCGTCCTCTGCCCAAACCAGCGAACGTTCGAGCCTGTCGGATGCGACGACTGCTGTCATGGCTTCGTTCCTCTCAGCGAATTGCGAACACGAATCTAGATGATTTTTCTGGTCTGCGTCAGCAAAACTGGCTGCTGACCGTTCCCTCGCCCATTGCGCGTGACGATTTGTCGGGCCGCGATCCGACCTATTCTACTCTCGGGCCGGATCACTGAGCCGATTCCCCAATGCAACCAAGCCTTTACCTTTTAGCCAGTTTTAAGTTGCCCCTGCGTTGCGTTCGTGGTCCGGTACAACCAGGGCGCTCAATGCGGCATTCGGCAACGGTCGCCCCACCGACCGTCAAGGCAACACACCGTCGAGCCAACACAGGAGATAGCAATGGGCATTTTCGACAGTATCAAAGGTGCGATTTTCGGAAACGCGGTTGCGGCCGAAGCGCCGCCGGCGCAACCGTCTCCCGCGCCTGCTTCGAGCACGGCCACCCAGCCGACGGCGCCTACCCGATCCGCCCCGGCTGCAACCCCGGCTCCGGCCGCGCCGGCCGCGCCGTCCTCTGCCCCGGACATCGCTGCCATTCTCGACAAGGCGGTGGCCGCGAAGGGGCAGAAACTCAACTGGAAGAATTCGATCGTCGACCTGATGAAGGCTCTGAATATCGACAGCAGCCTCGGCGCCCGCAAGGAGCTTGCCCACGAGCTGAACTACACCGGCGATATGAACGACACTGTAACGATGAATCTGTGGCTGCACGACGCACTGATGAAAAAGCTGGCCGAGAATGGCGGCAAGCTTCCGAGCGACCTGGCCGCCTAGAGTCACAAGACAAGCAATTCCAGGAAAACGTGTGAACGGTTTTCCGTCCGGAATTGCGTCAAACAAAAAGACAGACCGGTTCGGCGTTTCCGTGAAACGACGAACCGTCCCGGTCCTGCCCGCACCGTGGTTCTTGCTGCGCTGGCTTCGGCCGCAACCGAGCAGACCACACTGCCAAGCATCAGACTGCCAGTAAATAAAATTGAGACCGATCCCGGCCGCCGGGATTGGGTCTATGGCGAAGTCGCATGGCACAAAAGCGCTGCCGCCTCGCGCCCGGATTGCCTCCCGCAAAACCGACGATTTCGGTCGCTGCCCACGCGCTGGTAGGACCACCATTTCGCTGGCGAAACGCGACGTTCGGCGTATCATTCTCCCGGGAGAGGGTTCATGGTGGGAGGAAGCCAATGAACGTGGTGCAGCGGGTGACCGTCGCCGACTTGACGGCCCAAGAGCTTGTTTCATCTGCGCTTTCACGGTTCGGTGCCGGCGACACCATATCGACGAGGGCGATGCTGGACATCGTTCGCAGGACGGCCCCGGCCTGCGGCAACAGTGACGACGATCTGGTCGAGCTTATCGTCATGACGGCCGTTGGTAGGACCATGGGCGTCGTGTTCGACCATCGCTCCCATTAGCAATCCGGAACGAATACCAGGCTGCGCCCAGGAGCAGTGGCGGGCGGTTGGCAGCGCCGCCAAAGAGGCCAGCCTGTTTGTGCGCGAAGGCCGGCCTGACGCCAAGCCCCTGCTTTGAGCAAACCGCCGCGCATGCCCGGTCATGCCCGAGGGCAGGCAACTGGGCGACACGCTCGAAGGAACTCGCTGAAATCTTGCCCGTTATGCTCTCGTCGAGATGAGGAGAGCTGCCATGGCCGACGACAAAACCAAGACCGACAGTCGCGACCGCTCACGAATGGCGGGCGGCGAAGACTACGAGGTACGTCACTTCGCCGAGGAAGCGGGCATCACCCCGGATCAGGCACGCACGCTGATCAAGCGCCACGGCACCGACCGCAAGGTGCTGAACGAAATCGCCGAAAGCATAAGAGCGTCGTAATGGCTGACAAGAAAACCGCAATGGCCGACCGCAAGACGCGCGATCCGGACGAAAAGGAGGCTCTGCGCCTGGCCGAAACCACCGACGTTTCGCCGAAGCAGGCGAAGGATCTGATGCGCAAGCACGGCAAGGACAGCCCGAAGGTCGAGAAGGAAGCCAAGAACTTCAAGGCCGAGGGCTGAGCCGCCGAGCCGGTTGGACGCGCGGCACAGGGTTGTGGCCGCAATCCTGCAGCTTATCGGTTTTCTAACAAATTCGGCCTATCCCTTCCGCTATCGCGGCTCAGGGATGCCATATGCGCGGGATATCTGGTGAGGCGAGGCCGTCGATAGACGACATACGGCATGTGAGGCTGATGTTTTGCCTGCTGGCGGCGGTCGTGATGGCGGCGGCGCTCCTCGCCTTTGCCACCTCCCTCCTGCAGGATCCTGATAGCTGGTGGCACATCAAGATCGGCATGGATATGCTGGCAAGCCGCACATTCCCCACCGTCGACATCTATTCCTATACTTTTGCCGGCCAGCCATGGATCGCCAAGGAATGGCTTAGCCAGGTTCTCCTTGCAATTGCCTTTGAAGCCGGCGGCTGGAACGGCGTGGTGCTGCTGGCGACTGCAATAATCGCGCTGACGGTCTTTTTGACGTCGTGGTATCTCAGCGCGTGGTTGAAGCCGACGCTGGCGATAGGACTGACGCTGGTTCTCGCGCTCTTGATCGGGCCAGTCTATGTCGCCCGGCCGCACATCTTTACCTTGCCCATCATCGTCGTCTGGACCGCCGGTCTTTTCCAGGCCGCACGCAACGAGAAAGCACCGCCCTTATGGCTGCTGGCGCTGCTTTGCCTGTGGGCCAATCTCCATGCCACCTTCACCTTCGGTTTCGTCATCGCCGCCTTCGCCGGCCTCGATCTCGTCACGCGCACACGCTTGTCGAACGCCTGGCTGCTGGCCAAGTGGATCGTTTTCGGGCTGCTTTGCCCGCTGGTCAGCCTGCTCAATCCCTATGGCGTCAAGGCCATACTCGCCACATTCACCGTGGCCTATGGCAATGAGGCGGTGCCTTACATTGCGGAGTGGCAACCCTTCGACGCCTCGCGGCACACCCTCCAGGAGGTGGCCCTGCTGGTGGCGTTTTTCGGGCTGCTCGTGTCGAGATTGCGCATTGGCTGGGCCAAGGCGCTGTTCCTTGTCTTCACGTTGCACGTCTATCTCACCCACATACGGTTCATGTACCTGTTCTTTCTTCTCGTGCCGGTGGTCCTTGCCGTCGAGGTCGCGCAACAATATCCAGCGCTTTCAGCCGAGAAATGGGCGGCGGAAAAGCGTGACGGACTTGAACAATTTTTCGCACGGCAATTTTCCAGGATTTGTGCTGGACTTGCCGTTTTGCTGGTTTTGGCGGCTGCCGCCTTCACGACCTATCCGGTCGCGCCGAGCCAGAAGACCTCGGCGAGGGACGCACTGGCCTTTGCCCAAACCCATAATCTGTCGGGCAATCTGCTGAACTCCTACGATTTCGGCGGCACGCTGATTTTCCACGGCATCAGGACGTTTATCGACGGCCGCGCGGATCAGCTCTTCCTGAATGGCTTTACGGAAACGGATGAGCAGACGGGGCACAGCCGGGGCAAGCCGATCCTGAAAGCCCAACTCGACAAATATACGATAGGCTGGGCATTGTTGACCGCCGACGACAGCCGCATTCCGTTCTTCGACGAACTGGGCTGGAAGCGGGCGTATGCGGACGATTACGCGGTGATCTACACCCGCGCGGACTGAGCCCCGGCAGCTTCGCGCGCCGGTGCGCACTTCCCCCCCTGAAGCTTCGGCCAGCGCCGAGGCGGCGAAATCCTTATGGGATTTTGATTTCTTTGCTCCGCGTCCCGTCTCGAACCTTTATGGCGCTTTGATCCATATTCACAGGAGCGGTGTATCCAGCCGCCGATATGATGCGGCGACGGGTTTGGATAGTTTGTTAAAGTAAACAAACAAATACAACATAAGGAAAACGCGCGGTGGACATAGTTGTTGTCGCGATTGGAATCGCGTTCTTTGCTCTATGCTTCGGCTACATCAAAGCTTGCGACAAGCTGTAAGTTTAGGGGATCGCAACATGCTTTTAGACTATATCCTCGGCGGCGCCGTGACCTTGTTTCTTCTCGCCTACTTGACATACGCCCTCGTTCGCCCGGAACGCTTCTGATCTCCGCTGGCAAGGAGCCAACCCCATGACAATCAACGGATGGCTGCAGATCCTCGTCTATTGCGGGATCGTCGTTCTGCTGGCCAAGCCGCTCGGCGGCTACATGCATCGCGTTTTCAGCGGCGAGCGCACATTCCTGTCGTCAATTCTGGCCCCGCTCGAGCGCGGGCTCTACCGCATATCAGGGACCAGCGAGCGCGAGGAGCAGCACTGGACCTCCTATGCGGCGGCCCTGCTGTTCTTTAACCTGGCCGGCTTCCTGGTGCTCTATTCGCTGCAACGGCTGCAAGGCGGCCTGCCCTACAATCCGGCCGGCATGACCGCCGTCGAACCTGGGCTGGCCTTCAACACCGCCGCCAGCTTCATGACCAACACCAACTGGCAGAACTACGGCGGCGAAAGCACGATGTCCTATCTCGTGCAGATGGCCGGCTTGACCGTGCAGAATTTTCTGTCGGCGGCGACTGGCGTCGCCATTGCGGTCGCATTGATCCGCGGCTTTGCCAGGGCCTCAGGCAAATCGATCGGCAATTTCTGGGTCGATATGACCCGCGGCACGCTCTACCTGCTTTTGCCCTTTTGCATCGTGTTGACTCTGGTCTATGTCTATCTCGGCATGCCGCAGACGCTCGCTGGCTACGTCAACGCGACGACGCTCGAAGGCGCCCAACAGACTATCGCGGTCGGGCCGGTCGCTTCCCAGGTTGCCATCAAGATGCTCGGCACCAATGGCGGCGGTTTCTTCAACGCCAATGCAGCGCATCCCTTCGAAAATCCCGATGCAATCTCCAACCTGATCCAGATGGTGACGATCTTCGCCCTCGGCGCGGCGTTGACCAATGTCTTCGGCCGCATGGTAGGCAACCAGCGCCAGGGCTGGGCAATTCTGTCGGCTATGGGCGTGCTGTTCATCGCCGGCGTTGCCGTCTGCTACTGGGCGGAAGCCGCCGGCAATCCGCTCGTCCATGCGCTGGGCGTCGACGGCGGCAACATGGAGGGCAAGGAGAGCCGCTTCGGCATCGCCCTGTCGGCAATGTTTGCCGTCATCACCACGGCCGCATCCTGCGGCGCGGTCAACGCCATGCATGACAGCTTCACCGCACTCGGCGGCATGATCCCCATCATCAACATGCAGCTCGGCGAGGTCATTGTCGGCGGCGTCGGCGCCGGCTTCTACGGTATCCTGATGTTCATCGTCATTGCCGTTTTCGTCGCCGGGCTGATGGTCGGACGCACGCCCGAATATCTCGGCAAGAAGATCGAGGCCAAGGAGGTCAAGATGGCTATGCTGGCCGTGCTCTGCCTGCCGCTTGCAATGCTGATCTTCACCGCTATCGCGGTGGTGCTGCCGACCGGCGTTGCTTCCATCGCCAATGCCGGCCCGCACGGCTTCTCCGAGGTTCTCTATGCCTACACCTCGGCCGCGGCGAACAATGGCTCCGCCTTTGGCGGCCTCAGCGGCAACACGCCCTGGTACAACGTAACGCTCGGCATCGGCATGCTGATGGGCCGGTTCCTGGTCATTATTCCGGCATTGGCGATTGCTGGCTCGCTGGTTGCGAAGAAGACCGTCCCTGCCTCCGCCGGCACCTTCCCGACCGACGGTCCGCTGTTCGTCGGGCTGCTGGCCGGTGTCATCCTGATCGTCGGCGGCCTGACCTTCTTCCCGGCCCTGGCGGTCGGACCGATCGTCGAGCACCTGGCGATGATTCACGGTCAGACATTCTGAAACGACGATGCCCTGGTTCGAGATCATACCTCGAAAGGTCCGGCATCGCCCCGAGCCGGAGGGGGAGAAAACGCCTCCTCCTTTCCCGACGCTGTCCACATTCCTCGCTATTGCGGCAGCCTTGATCATGATCTGGCTGCTGGCTTACGGGCCGCCGCACCTTCGTTCGGCACACGATCGACCGGTCAACAACATCGACACTGGAGCTACCAAATGAGCCCGTCGAAATCCGTGAGCATCATGGATACCCGCATTCTGTGGCCCGCTATCGGCGGTTCCTTCAGAAAACTGAACCCGCGCACCTTGATGCGAAACCCGGTAATGTTTGTCGTCGCCGTCGTCTCGGCGCTCACCACCGTGCTGTTCGTCAAGGATCTCGTTACCAGCGGCGGCGATCTTGGCTTCACGCTGCAGATCATCATCTGGCTGTGGTTCACCGTGCTCTTCGCCAATTTCGCCGAAGCGGTGGCCGAAGGCCGCGGCAAGGCGCAAGCTGACTCGCTGCGTCGGGCGCGAACCGAGACGCAGGCCAAGCTGTTGAACGGTGGCGACCGCAGCAAGTTCAAACTGGTGCCCGGCACCAGCCTGAAGGTCGGCGACATCGTGCTTGTCGAAGCCGGCGACATCATCCCCTCGGACGGCGAGGTGGTCGAAGGCGTGGCGTCGGTCAACGAGGCGGCCATCACCGGCGAATCCGCACCGGTCATCCGCGAATCCGGAGGCGATCGTTCGGCGGTGACCGGCGGCACGCAGGTCTTGTCCGACTGGATCCGCGTGCGCATCACCGCGGCTGCCGGTCATACGTTCCTCGACCGCATGATCTCGCTGGTCGAGGGCGCCGAGCGCCAGAAGACACCCAACGAGATCGCGCTCAACGTCCTGCTCGTCGGCATGACGCTGATCTTCGTGCTGGCGACGGCGACGATCCCGAGCTTCGCCTCGTATTCGGGCGGCTATATCTCGGTGACCGTGCTGGTCGCCCTGTTCGTTACCCTGATTCCGACCACAATTGGCGCCCTGCTGTCGGCTATCGGCATTGCCGGCATGGACCGCCTGGTGCGCTTCAACGTGCTCGCCATGTCGGGCCGCGCCGTCGAGGCGGCCGGCGATGTCGACACGCTGCTGCTCGACAAGACCGGAACCATCACGCTGGGCAACCGTCAGGCGACGGCATTTCGTCCGGTCAAGGGCGTCACCGAACAAGAACTGGCCGACGCGGCTCAGCTTGCCTCGCTTGCCGACGAAACGCCGGAAGGCCGCTCGATCGTCGTCCTGGCGAAGGAAAAATACGCCATCCGCGCCCGCGACATGGCAAGTCTGCATGCGACTTTCGTGCCCTTCACCGCGCAAACCCGCATGAGCGGTGTCGATCTGGAAGGCTCCTCGGTCCGCAAGGGCGCAGTCGATGCGGTACTTGCCCACGTCAACCTCTCGACCGTTGCCACAGGCAGTACGCGCCCCGGCAGCGACACCGTCCGCGACCTTCAGGCGATCGCCGACGAGATCGCCAAATCGGGTGGCACTCCACTCGCGGTAGAGCGCGACGGGCGCCTGCTCGGCGTCGTCCATCTGAAGGACATCGTCAAGGGCGGCATCGCAGAACGCTTTGCCGAATTGCGCCGCATAGGCATCCGCACGGTGATGATCACCGGCGATAATCCGATGACCGCGGCGGCGATCGCGGCGGAAGCCGGCGTCGACGACTTCCTTGCCCAGGCGACGCCCGAGGACAAGTTGAAGCTGATCCGCGACGAGCAGGCCAAAGGCAAACTGGTCGCGATGTGCGGCGATGGCACCAACGATGCGCCGGCCCTTGCGCAGGCCGATGTCGGCGTTGCCATGAACACCGGCACGGTCGCGGCGCGCGAGGCCGGCAACATGGTCGATCTCGACAGCGATCCGACCAAGCTGATCGAGATCGTCGAAATCGGCAAGGCGCTCCTGATGACGCGTGGCTCGCTGACCACCTTCTCCATCGCCAACGACGTGGCCAAGTATTTTGCCATCATCCCGGCAATATTCGCCGTCTTCTACATCGCCCCGGGCCAGACCGCCGGGCCGCTGCAATCGCTCAATGTCATGCATCTGGCGACGCCGCAGAGCGCTATCCTCTCGGCCATCATCTTCAACGCGCTGATCATCATTGCGCTGATCCCGCTGTCGCTGAGGGGCGTCAAATACCGCGCGGTCGGCGCCGGTGCGCTGCTCAGCCGCAATCTCATTGTCTATGGCCTTGGCGGCGTCGTAGTGCCCTTCGTCGGCATCAAGATGATCGACATGGCCATCACCGCTCTCGGTCTCGCCTAAGGAACCACGTCGATGCTCAATCAAATCAGGCCCGCGATCGTCATGATCGTCTTCTTCACCATTCTGACGGGTTTGGTCTATCCGATCGGCATGACCGGCATTGCCCAGGCGCTGTTTTCGCGCCAGGCCAATGGCAGCCTGATCGAGAAGGACGGCAAGCTCGTCGGTTCCGAGCTGATCGGCCAGGCTTTCGAAAGCGACCGCTACTTCCATGGCCGCCCGTCGGCTGCCGGCGACGGCTACAATGCCGCCGCCTCGGGCGGCTCGAATCTCGGCCCGACCAACCCGAAGCTCATCGACAGGATCAAGAGCGACGCCGAAAAGCTGAGAGCCGAAAACCCGAGCCAGCCGGTACCGATGAATCTGGTCACCACGTCCGGCAGCGGCCTCGATCCGCATATCAGCCCCGATGCGGCCTATTTTCAGGTTGCCAGGGTGGCCAAGGCCAGGGGCGTCGATGAATCCAGGATCAAATCGCTTGTCGACAGCCATGTCGAAGATCGCGAATTGGGATTCATCGGCGAGGCGGTGGTCAATGTGCTGGCCCTCAACCTTGCGCTGGACGATGCGATGAAACAGTGAAGGACCGGCGCCGGGATCGACACCGAAGCCGGCGCCGTTCATGATTGACCCTTATGCCAGACGACAGCCGCACCGCCGAAACCAGGCCCTCTCCCGACGCGCTGCTTGAGCACGCCGAGCGGGAGGAGCGCGGTCGCCTGAGGATATTTCTCGGCGCCGCCCCCGGTGTCGGCAAGACCTACGAGATGCTGATGTCGGGCCGCGCCAGGCTGGCCGACGGGGTCGACGTGGTGATCGGCATCGTCGAGACGCACGGCCGCAAGGAAACCCAGACGCTGGTCGAAGGCTACGAGGTCATTCCTCGCCTTGAGATCGATTACAAGGGGCGGATCCTTGAGGAGATGAATCTCGACGCCATCCTCGCCCGGCACCCGGCCCTAGTTCTGGTCGACGAACTCGCCCACACCAACGTCGCCGGCAGCCGTCACCCCAAGCGCTATCTCGACGTCCAGGAAATCCTGACGCACGGCATCGATGTCTACACGACGCTGAATATCCAGCACGTCGAGAGCCTGAACGATGTCGTGGCGCAGATCACCCGCGTCAGGGTGCGGGAAACTGTCCCCGACTCCATAATCGACCAGGCCGACGACATCGAGATCATCGACCTCACCCCCGACGATCTGATCAAGCGGCTTGAGGAAGGCAAGGTCTACATCCCCAGCACAGCCCAGCGCGCCATCGAGAACTATTTCTCGCCGGGCAATCTGACGGCGCTCCGGGAATTGGCGCTCCGCCGCACTGCCCAGCGGGTCGACGAGCAGTTGCTGACCCACATGCAGGCCCACGCGATACCCGGGCCTTGGGCGGCGGGGGAAAGGGTTCTCGTCTGCGTCGATGCGCGTCCGGGCGGGGCGGCCCGTGTACGCTATGCGCGGAGGTTGGCCGACCGGCTCCGCGCCCCTTGGACGGCGCTTCATGTCGATACCCCTCATTCAGCGGCCATGCCCGAGGAGGACAAGGATCGGCTGGCGACGCAGCTGCGCCTTGCCGAGCAGCTCGGTGCCGAGGTGACGACCATTCCGGGTCAGAACGTCGCGCAAGACATCGTTCGGCATGCGACGGCGAACAACTTCACCCATATCGTGATCGGCAGGCCGACCCGATCGCGCTGGCGGGAATTGATCGAAGGCTCGCTCACTTACGATCTCATCCGCAATGCCGGCGACATCAGCGTCCATGTCATTTCGGGAAACGAACGCAACGCCGAGGCGACGTCGAGGACCGTCAAGGCGGCGGACGAGCAGTGGCAGTTCGAGATCTGGCCCTATCTCAGGGCCACGGCCTATGTTGTTGGCTCGCTCGCCTTCGCCGTTCTTCTCGACCAGTTTCTCGACGTCCGCAATCTGGCGATCATCTTTCTCATTGGGGTCCTGACGTCGGCGGTGACCGGCGGTCTCTGGCCGGCTTTGTATGCCTGCCTCATCAGCGCCATTGCCTTCAACTATTTCTTCCTGGAACCACGCTACACGCTGACGATCGAGGATCCGGAGAGCATCGTTGCGCTGGCTGTCTTCCTGGTTGTTGCGGTCATTGCCAGCAATCTAACAGCGCGCGTGCAGCGTCAGGCGGTCGCTGCGCGCTCGCGGGCACGCGCCACAGAAGATATTTATCTCTTCTCAAAGAAGCTCGCCGGCGCTGGGACGCTTGATGACGTTCTCTGGGCGACTGCCTTCCAGATCGCCTCGATGCTGAAGCTGCGCGTGGTGCTGCTTCTGCCGGAGAACGGCACAATTGCGGTCAAAGCCGGCTACCCACCCGACGACACGCTGGCCGAGGCCGACATCGCAGCAGCCCGCTGGGCCTGGGAGCATAACCGCGCCGCCGGGCGCGGCGCCGACACGCTGCCCGGAGCAAAGCGCCTCTATCTGCCCTTGCGGACCGGACGCACGGCGGTGGGCGTTGTCGGCCTCGACAACGACAAGCAAGGTCCGCTGCTGACACCCGAGCAGCAGCGTCTGCTCGATGCGCTCGCCGACCAGGCGGCGGTCGCCATCGAGCGCATCCAGCTCGTCGCCGATGTTGACCGGGCCAAGCTCGCGGCCGAGGCAGACCGTCTGCGCTCGGCCTTGCTCACCTCCATTTCCCACGATTTGAAGACGCCGCTTGCCGCCATCATGGGCGCGGCCGGAACACTCAGGGACTTCGAGGCCGCACTTCCCGAGCAGGACCGGACGGAACTGCTGTCGACCGTGCTCGATGAAGCGGAGAGGCTTAACCGCTTCATTGCCAATCTGCTCGATATGACCAAGATCGAATCCGGCACGATGGAGCCGAACTATGCGTTTCACTATCTCGGCGACATTGTCGGTTCAGCTCTGTATCGGGCCCGCAAAATCGTCGGCGAGCATAAGACCGAGATCGACATTCCATCGGATCTGCCGATGTTGCGGGTCGACCCCGTTCTGTTCGAACAGGTGCTGTTCAACCTCCTCGACAATGCTGCAAAATACGCGCCGCCAGGTTCGACGATCCGCCTGCAAGCCTGGGCCGACAACGGCTTCGTCATCCTGCAGATCATGGATGAGGGACCAGGCATTCCGCCAGCGGATCTAGAGCGCGTTTTCGACACTTTCTACCGTGTGCGCAAGGGTGACCAGGTGCGTGCCGGCACGGGGCTCGGCCTGTCGATTTGCCGCGGCTTCATCGAAGCGATGGGCGGGACGCTCTCGGCGGCAAACAGGTCCGACCGCTCGGGGGCGGTTTTCACCATCAGGATGCAACTGGTGCCGGCGGAACTGCCCAACCTCGGCGAACCCGATGCGGGCCATCAAAATATGGACGATCTGGCATGACGAGCCTGGACGTCAGGATATTGGTGGTCGACGATGAACCGCCGATCCGGAAACTGCTTCGCGTCGGGCTTGGCAGCCAAGGCTATGCGATCAGCGAGGCGCCGAACGCCAGGGCGGCGATTGAACTCATCGAGACGGAAAAGCCGGACCTTGTCCTGCTCGATCTCGGCCTCCCCGGCATGAGCGGCCATGATTTGCTGCGCAAATGGCGGGATGATGGCCTGGACATTCCCGTGGTTATTCTTTCCAGCCGCACTGATGAGGCCGGCATCGTGTCCGCCCTCGAACTCGGCGCCGACGACTATGTCACCAAGCCGTTCGGTATGAACGAGCTTGTCGCACGCATCCGCGTAGCGCTTCGCCACAAGTTTCAGCAGCAGGGTGAGAGACCGGTGTTCCAAACCGGCGACCTCTCCGTCGATCTGGTGAAGCGCGTCGTCAAGGTCGAGGACAAGGAGATAAAGCTCTCGCCGAAGGAATACGACATTCTTCGCACCTTGGTGCAGCACGCCGGCAAGGTTCTCACCCACCAGTTCCTGCTGAAGCAGGTCTGGGGCGATTCCACCGACGTTCAATATCTCAGAGTCTATGTCCGGCAACTCAGGCTAAAGATTGAGAAGACGCCCGACCAGCCCCGCTATATCACGACCGAGACCGGCGTCGGATACCGGCTGCGCGAAGTCGATTGACGCGAGGAGCATCCGAAGCCGAAATGCCTCTTCCAATCCGCTTCAAATCAGCGGCGGCCATGGTGTCGTCGGACAAAAGCCCTATATTAAGGAAAGATCGGTTTTGTGCGGGAAAGATCGGTTTTGTGCGGGAATGAATGGATGTCACGGCTTCGTCTATTGACGTTTTTAGGGTCGGCAATGCTGACCGCGGCGATGCTGTCGGGCGTAAATCCTGCTGCATCGGCACAGGTCGTCAGTCCCGCCGACCGCAACGTGTTGATCCAGCAAGACCAGTTGCAGATGTTGGAGAACAGGCTGCGGCGGCAGCAATACCAGCAGCAGCAACAGCAGTACCGTGCCCAGGATCGCCAAATCCCAACACCGCAACGGCAGGAGGTGCCGCAGATGAGGCCAACTTGCCAGTTGCTGCCGTCGGGGAGCGGCTTTGTCAGCACCTGCCGCTGACGACCGGCCCTTTCCATTTATTTAGCCGACTTATATATTGTGGAAACCGCTCCGCTTGCGCCCCATTGAAAGCGGCCGACTTTGCAACGCTGCCCTTGCCGTTTGGGCACCGCCTCGACTGGATTATCGAATGGCAGCCAGCAAGAAGAAGGTCGTACGCAAGGCAAGGGAGGGCGACCGGATTCGCCAGGTCGCGGCGATTCCGTTTCGGCTGAACGAGCATGGCGAAGTCGAGGTGATGCTGGTCACATCGCGAACGACAAGGCGCTTTATTGTGCCGAAGGGCTGGCCGATGAAGGGCAAGAGCGGCCGCAAGGCGGCCACCATCGAAGCACAGGAAGAAGCCGGCGTTCTCGGCAAGACACTGAAACAGCCGGCCGGCACCTATTGCTACTGGAAGCGGCTGGCGAACCGCTTCGTCCGTGTCGACGTCGTCGTCTATTTGCTGGAGGTAACCGAGGAACTTGCCGACTGGCAGGAATCCAAGAGGCGTCAGCGTGCGTGGCTGGCACCAGCCGACGCGGCGTTGCTCATCGACGAGCCGGATCTTTCGACGCTGGTGAGGAACATCAGGATTGCCGAGCTGGAGCATAATCCCAAAAAGCAGGGTCCGGCGTTCGGAAAAGATCCCGCTCAATAGAAGATGGAGGCCTGCCCCGACTGTGTCGGGATGGAATTGGTTCCAGCGCCCGCCGCCGCCGTCTCTTGAACCGATGCCTCACTGACTGCCATCGTCTTCCTCGGGCAGAGGCCGCGCCGGCGTGCCGGTATAGGCCCACAGCCATTCGCGCGGCAGCGGCCCCTTGTTGCGGTCGCTTTCCTGCGACTGTTCCCACGCATGTGCGAGGATGCCGACCGAGCGCGACAGCACGAAAAGGCCGCGCGTCAGCGGCGGCGGAAAGCCGAGCTCGCCGTAGATGACGGCCGTGGCGCCGTCGATATTGAGCGGGATTTTTTTGCCCTTGCGCCGCGCCACCTCGGCCTCGATCGCCTCGGCGATATCGGCGAAGCGCCCGCTGACGATGCCGCGCGCGGCAAAGTCGCGGGTTAGCTCGATGAGGCGGGGCGCCCGCGGGTCGACCGGATGGAAACGATGGCCGAGCCCGGGCACATAACCGTTTTCCCCGGCAAGGAAACGATCGAGCCGCGCCGACACGGCGTCCGCAAGCGGCATGCCGGCGTCCAGTTCGGCAGCGATGTCTCCGTAGAAGGAAAGCGCCTGTTCGCCGGCGCCGCCATGCACATCGCCAAGCACGTTGACGGCTGATGCCATGGCGCTGTTGATGCCGACGCCGCAGGTGATCGCCATACGGGCGATGGCGATCGACGGCGCCTGCGGCCCATGGTCGACGGCAGCACCCAGCGCGATGCCAAGCAGCGCCGCCTGCTCCTCGCTTGGCGTTTCGCCGCGCAGCATGAGCCAGATCATTGCCGGAAAGCTGACGCGACCGATCAGATCCTGGATTTCATAGCCGCGCAGCCGGATGACGCCGGGGCGCATCTCGATGATGCCGGTCTGCCACCATTCCTCGCCGCGCGCGCGACCAGTCTTGTTTTGCGTTCCGCTCATGCCTTCGCTCTTTTCTTGGCGCGTGGCGGCAGGTCGGCAAAAACCTCGTCCATATGCTCGCCCAGCCCCGGCGGCGGCCTGCTCGGCAAAGGTGCCTTGCCATCGACCATGAAGCCGCCGCGCACCACGGTCAGCGGCTTGTCCATTCCGGACACAGCCTGGAAGCGCGCCGTCATGCCGCGCTCGATCACCTGTTGCTCCTGCAGAACCTGCGGGATCGTCAGCACCCGGCCGGCCGGCACGCCGGCGCGATTGAACGTCTCCTCCCAGGCGGCGGCCGAGCCGCTCGCCAGGGCGTCCTCGATCAACGCCTTCAATGCGATGCGGTTCTGCTTGCGCGTTTCGCGCTCGGCAAAGCGGACATCCGCCGCCAACTCCGGCCGGCCGATCAACCGGCACAGTGTGACGAACTGCTCTTGCTTGTTGGCGGCGATGTTGAGCAAGCCGTCGCCGGTGCGAAACGCGCCAGACGGTGCGGCCGTCATGTTTTCATTGCCCATCGGCTGCGGCTCGACGTCCGCCGTCAGATAGTTCGACACCGGCCAGCCGAGCGCAGAAAGCGTGCATTCGAGCATCGACACGTCCAGGAACGCGCCCTCGCCTGTCGTCTTCTGCTTGACCAATGCGGCGGTAATGGCGAACGCTCCGACCAGCCCGCCAAGCGTATCGGCAACCGGATAGCCGACACGCAGCGGCGCCGTTTCCGGTGTACCGGTGATGCTCATGATGCCGGAAAGACCCTGGATGATCTGGTCGTAGGCTGGATTGTCGCGCATCGGCCCGGTCTGGCCGAAGCCCGATATCGCACAATAGACAAGGCTTGGCCGGACCTCCTTCAGCCTGGCATGGCCAAGCCCCAGCCGGTCCATTACGCCGGGGCGGAAATTCTCGACCAGCGCGTCGGCCGAAGCGACCAGATCGAGGAAGCGTTCGCGGTCGGCCTCCTGCTTGAGATCGAGCGCCACCGAGCGTTTGCCGGCATTCTGCGCCAGGAACGAAGCGCCCATGCCCGCCCGGTTGAGCTCCGGCGAGGCGCCGAGCTGGCGCGCCAGATCACCGCCTTGCGGCGTCTCGACCTTGATGACGTCGGCCCCGAGCAACGCCAGCTGGTAGGCGCAATAGGGGCCGGCCAGCACATTGGTCAGGTCAAGGATGCGGATGCCGGAAAGCAGGTCTGTCATGACGTCACGAACAGCTCAGGCATCGCCCGGCACGTGCTCCGGTCCACGCATGCGTCTGTGCTCGATGTAGGCCCAGATATGCGGTCCAACCAGCCCGATGAAGGCCAGCGTCAGCAGCGTCAGCGACAGCGGATGCTTGTAGAACACCGTCCAATCGCCATTCGAGATGGTCATCGCGCGGCGGAACTGCGTTTCGGCAAGCGGCCCGAGAATCATGCCGATGATGACGGGCGCGGTCGGGAAATCGAAACGCCGCATCAGGAAACCGGCGGCACCGAGCAGATAGAGGATGACGAGGTCGATCGGCGATTGCGAGATGCCGTAGGTGCCGACCGTGGCGAACACCAGGATGCCGGCATAGAGCTGCGGCGCCGGGATCTTCAGCAATCGCACCCAGAGCCCGATCAGCGGCAGGTTGAGGACGACGAGGATGACATTGGCGATGAACAGGCTGGCGATCAGCCCCCACACCAGGTCGGCCTGCGTCGTCAGCAGCAGCGGCCCCGGATTGATGCCGTAGCTCTGGAACGCCGACAGCATGATCGCGGCCGTCGCCGAGGTCGGCAGGCCGAGCGTCAGCATCGGCACCAGCACGCCGGCCGCGGATGCATTGTTGGCCGCTTCCGGCCCGGCAACGCCCTCGATGGCGCCGACCGTGCCGAACTCCTCCTTGTGTCTGGAGAGTTTCTTCTCGATCGCATAGGAGAGGAAGGTCGGGATTTCGGCGCCGCCGGCCGGCATGGCGCCGATCGGGAAGCCGATCAGGGCGCCGCGCAGCCATGGCCTCCACGAGCGCGACCATTCGGCCGCGGTCATGTAGAGCGACCCTTTCAACGGCACGATGTCGTCCTTGCCGGCATAGCGGCGCGAGGCCATGTAAAGCGTCTCGCCAACGGCGAACAGGCCAACGGCGACGACGATGACGTCGACGCCGTCGAGCAATTCGCTCATGCCGAAGGTGAAGCGCGGCTGCCCCGTCTGCAGGTCGACGCCAATCATGCCGACGACGAAGCCGACGAACAGGCTGGTCAGGCCGCGCACCGACGACGAGCCGAGCACCGCCGAAACCGTGATGAAGGCCAGCACCATCAGCGAGAAATATTCGGCCGGGCCGAAGGCCAGCGCGAATTTGACGACGATCGGCGCCAGGAAGGCAACGCCGATCGTGCCCAGCGTGCCGGCGACGAAGGAGCCGATCGCCGAGGTCGCCAGGGCCGCACCGCCACGGCCGGAGCGGGCCATCCGGTTGCCTTCCAGCGCGGTGACGATGGTGGCGCTTTCGCCAGGCGTGTTGAGCAGGATCGATGTCGTCGAGCCGCCATACATGGCGCCGTAGTAGATGCCGGCAAACAGGATGAAGGATGCCTCCGGCGCCACCTGATAGGTGATCGGCAACAGCAGCGCGATGGTCAGTGCCGGCCCGAGGCCGGGCAGCACGCCGATCGCAGTCCCCAGCGTGGTGCCGACCAGGCACCATATGAGATTGATCGGCGAGAAGGCGACCGAAAATCCGTGCGCGAGATGGCCGAGCGTTTCCATGGCGTCAGCCCCTCAGCATGGCAACGACCGAATCGACGATCGCGTTCAGCTGGTTTTCGATGAAGCCGGCGCCGATATTGACGCCAAGCGCCCTGGCAAAGCCGAAATAGGCGGCCAGCGCCAGGATCAGCCCGAGCAGCACGTCACGCAGCGGACGCCGGCTGCCGAAACCGTGGCAGATGAGAACGAACATGATGACAGATGCCGCGGTAAAGCCGAGCGGCTGGATCAGCACCAGGTTGGCGATCAGTCCGAGGGCGGCGATGCCCATCGCCTTCCAGTCGGTCGGCGTCTCCTTTTCGTCCTCCGGCTGCCAGCCGCCCCGCAAGGCGGCAATGATGAGCAGCAGCGACAGGATCACCATCCCGGTCATGGTGATGTAGGGAAAGACGGTCGGACCGACCTTGGAATAGAGCGGCGACACCGGGATTGCCAGCGTCTGCCAGGCAACCGCACCGGCACAGGCGAGGAGCCCGACGCCGATCAGCAGTTCGGGTACTGCAAGGCGCGGCGGCGCCGGCTGGTCGCTGGTGCTCATCATCGTCCTCCCAATGTCGGTCCCTTGGGGCCGGTTCTCCTTGGACCGGTCTCACTCGGCCGATCCCGGCGTAGTTTCACCTCCGGCGCCGCGTATGTCCATGCGGCTGGCGAAAGTCGGCAAGGGTTGGCGCAGGCTGCCGCCCCTTGCCGAGAGCATCACGCTAGGCCGAGGTCCTTGAGGATCGTCCCGATGCGGGCCGTGTCTTCTGCGACGAATTTCGCATAATCGTCACCGGTGAGCAGGATCTGCGTCCAGTTGCGGTTCTTGCATTCGGTGGCCCAGGCGTCGCTCTTGGCCATGGTCTCGATCAGCTTGATCATTGCTGCCTTGTCGGCGTCCGAGACGCCGGGCGGTGCGAAGACGCCGCGCCAGTTGAACAGCTCGACATCGATGCCGGCTTCCTTCATCGTCGGCGCATCGATTCCCTCCTGGCGTTTATCCGCGGAGATGGCCAGCAGCCGCAGCGCACCCGCCTTGACCTGTTCGGCGAACTCGCCATAGCCGGAGATGCCGGCCGCGACCTGGTTGCCGAGCAGCGCCGAGAGCGCCTCGCCGCCGCCGGCAAACGGCACATAGGAGAGATTGGTGGCCGGAACACCGACGGTCTTGGCGATGAGGCCGAACAAGATGTGGTCCGAGCCGCCAGCCGAACCGCCGGCGACCGGAACCTGCGTCGGGTCGGCTTTGAGGGCGGCAACAAAGTCGGCCGCAGTCTTGAATGGCGAGGCGGCCGGCACCACAAGCGCCTCGAACTCGCCGGTGAGGCGGGCGATTGGCGTGACCTCGGTAAGGTTGTTAGCCGCCTTGTTGGCGATGATCGCGCCGACCATGACCATGCCAGCCAACATCAGCGCATTGCCCTTGCCCTTCCACTGGTTGACGAATTGCGGCAGGCCGACAGTACCGCCGGCGCCGCCGACATTGGTGATCTGCGAGCCGGAGATCAGTTTTTCGCCGCGCAGCACCTGGTCCATGGCGCGCGCCGTCTGGTCCCAGCCGCCGCCCGGCGCCGCCGGCACGAAAATCTGCAGCTGCGGTGCGTCCTGCGCGAAGGCGGGGATAAAATGCGATGCCGCCAGTCCGGCAGCACCTGCTGCAGCGGTGCTCATCAAGAATCGGCGTCTGTTCAGCATGGGATTCCTCCAAATCGCGACACCTCCTCCGGTGCCTGCCAGAAACGTGGCCTGACTTCAGACCCGCTCGATAAAATTCATGCAGAGTTTGCGTCTTCCTGTCAAAGACAGAACACGCCGCATGCGGCACAATCGGCCTGTGCGATCTTCAGGCAGGCGAACTCGACGCCGGACGACGTGGCAGGCAGAGGCCAGACAGCGTCCGTCAGGGCTGCCGCTCCAGCAGGATGGTCGGCTTGCCTTGGTAGACGGTTCGCAGCACTTCGCCATAACCGCATTTTGCCGCGACGTTCAGCGAGCCGGTGTTTTCCGGATCGATGATGCAGACGGTCTTCGCGGCTGCAAATGCCTCATCGCCCCAGGCAAGCACCCGTGCGACGACTTCGCTGGCCAACCCGTGGCCATGCGCGCCCGCAACCAGAGCCCAGCCGGTCTCCGGAATGCCCTCGATCGAGGGCGTCATGTCGCGTTTCAGATCGTGAAAGCCGGCCTCGCCGATGAAGCGGCCGGTGGCCTTTTCCTCGATCGCCCAGAAGCCGTAGCCCAGAAGCGACCACAGGCCGGCGTGGCGTAGGAAGCGCATCCAGCTTTCCTCCCGCGTGCGCGGCTTGCCGCCGATAAAGCGGGTGACGACGGGATCGGCCCACATCGCGACGTAGGCGTCGAAATCGTCAAGCCGGTGCGGCCGCAGGACCGTGCGCGAGGTCTCAATCACTGGGGCGACAATTGTATGCGGACTGGCCATGGTCATGTCTCGGTTGTGTTGCCGGTGCCTAATGCAGGTCTTCCAAAAGTGGGGACAGCGACACGCTCGAGACGGGAAATCCAAATCCGTTGCGAAAAACAAGAGCCAAGCCTGTGTAGATCATCTTCCAGGCTGATGTGAATCCTGCCAGGCGGTGTTAGTTTTTCTCCAGTACTGGTTCAGGCGCGTTGGGTTTCGGCGCTGCCGTCCGACAGAGGGGAACAGCATGGACACCACCGACCTTGTGCTTGCCATTTTCCATCATCTGCTGGTGTTTTCGCTGGCAGGCATCATCGGCGCCGAGTTCGTCCTGATCCGCAGCGACTTGTCCGCCGCGACGCTGAAGCGGCTTGTCGGCATCGATCGCCACTACGGCATCATCGCCATGCTGATCATCGTCGCCGGCATCGGCCGCGTCATCTATGGTCTCAAGGGCTGGGAATTCTACGTCTACAACTGGATGTTCTGGGCAAAGATGGCCGCTTTCGCAATTGTCGGCCTGTTGTCGATTATCCCGACCGTCCGATTCCTGTCCTGGAACAGGCAGGCGAGCGCCAGTCCCGGCTTCCAGGTGCCTGCGGCGGAGCTAGCGTCCGTTCGCACCTATGTCCGCACCGAGGCATCGATCTTCCTATTGATCCCGGTGTTCGCGGCGGCGATGGCGCGCGGCTATGGCTACTAGCATAGGTTGGAGGAAGGGCATCGCACGGCCCATCCTTCCCACTCATTTGCGCGGATAGACGTGCAGTTTGCCGTTTGAGCCCGATTGTCATTTGTCGGGTTGCGCTAGTTATTGCTCCATCTACAGTCGGTTTTAGAGGAATCCGCGCAGCGGTTGGCAATCATATCCTGGGAGGAAACACGATGCGAAAATTCATCGCCGCGCTGGCTGTCGCTGCGGCCGCCATGCTTTACCCACCGGCCGCTGGCGCGCAGACCTACCCCGAACGCACCATCACCATTGTCGTGCCGTTTTCGGCCGGCGGCCCTACTGACACCGTCACGCGTCTTGTCGCGGAAGCCATGTCGAAGGACCTCGGCCAGCAGGTCATCGTCGAGAATGTCGGCGGCGCCGGCGGCACACTGGGCGCCGGCCGCGTCGCAAATGCCGAGCCTGACGGCTACACGCTGCTCCTCCATCACATCGGCATGGCGACAAGTGCTACGCTCTACAGAAAGCTCGCCTACGACACGCTGAACGCATTCGAATATGTCGGCCTCGTCACCGAGGTGCCGATGACCATCGTCGGCCGCAAGGACCTCGAGCCGACCGATCTGAAGGGGCTGGTCGACTACGCCAAGGCCAAC
The DNA here is from genome assembly GCF_040320905.1 of Mesorhizobium sp. M0590. NCBI lineage: Bacteria > Pseudomonadati > Pseudomonadota > Alphaproteobacteria > Hyphomicrobiales > Phyllobacteriaceae > Mesorhizobium > Mesorhizobium sp. M0590. The sequence goes on along the minus strand of NZ_JAMYQN010000008.1, from coordinate 107,971 downwards.
AAGGACAGCATCACCGTTGCCAATGCCGGGATCGGTGCCGCCTCGCATCTGTGCGGCATGCTGTTTATGAGCGCCATCGGCACGCCGCTGGTCACCGTACCCTACAAGGGCACCGGCCCGGCCATGACCGATCTTCTCGGCGGCCAGGTCGACATCATGTGCGACCAGACGACCAATACCACCAAGCAGATCCAGGGCGGCACGATCAAGGCTTATGCCGTAACCTCGCCGCAACGGCTAGACGTGCTGCCGGACGTGCCGACGACGATAGAGGCCGGTCTTCCCCAGGTGCAGGTCGGCATCTGGCACGGCATCTATGCACCCAAGGGCACGCCGGCCGAGATCACCGAACGCCTGTCGAAATCTCTGCAGGTGGCGCTGAAGGACCAGAACGTCGTCGCCCGATTTGCCGAACTCGGCACCAAGCCGTCGCCCGAGGCCGATGCCACGCGGGCCGCGCTCAAGGCCAAGCTGGAAAGTGAGATTGCGCGCTGGAAGCCGATCATCGAAGCGGCCGGCCAGTACGCCGACTAAAGGTTTTTAACGGGGCGCCGCCAGCGCCCCGTTTTTACACCGGCATCGGCACGCCCGTGAGGCGGGCCGGGAGGACGCCATGAAACCTTTCGCAATCGACAGAACCAACGGCATATGCGCCGCGCTGTTGATCTTTATTGGCGCCTTTTTCGCGCTGCAGTCGCTGGGCCTCGAAATCGGCACCGCCTTTCGCATGGGGCCGGGCTATTTCCCGCTGGTGCTGGCAATTGTGCTCATTCTGCTCGGCGCCGTCATCCTAGTCGAGGCAGTGCGCTTCGAGAGCGAGCCGATCGGTTACATTGCGTGGCGCGGCATGCTGTTCATCCTGCCTGCTCCGATCTTCTTCGGCCTGACGGTGCGCGGCCTCGGCTTCATCCCGTCGATCTTCCTGACGGCGCTGATCGCATCTTTCGGTAGCGGCCGTATGAAGCCGCTGACTGCACTCGTGCTGTCAGCCGGCCTGACGCTGTTCGCATTCGTCGTCTTCAGCTACGCACTCGGCCTGCCGTTTCGGCGTTTCGGCCCGTGGTTGCCAACGTCGTTGTGAGGAGATGAAATGGAACTCCTCAACAACCTCGCACTCGGCTTTTCGACAGCCACATCTTTGGCAAACCTCGGTTTCTGCCTGATCGGCGTCCTTCTCGGCACGCTGATTGGCGTCCTGCCCGGCATCGGTGCCACCGCAACCATCGCCATGCTGTTGCCGATCACCTTCCAGATCGGCGACCCGGTTTCCTCTCTCATCATGCTCGCCGGTATCTATTACGGCGCGCAGTATGGCGGCTCGACCACCGCCATTCTCATCAACATGCCCGGCGAATCCTCGTCGGCCGTCACCGCAATCGATGGCTATCAGATGGCCAGGAACGGCCGCGCCGGAGCAGCCCTGGCGACCGCGGCGATAGGCTCGTTCTTTGCCGGCACGGTGTCGACCTTCCTCGTCGCCATCTTCGCCCCACCGCTGACGGCGATAGCGCTGAGATTCGGCGCGCCCGAGTATTTTTCGCTGATGATCGTCGGCCTGGTCTCGTCCGTCGCGCTCGCCCACGGCTCGATCGTCAAGGCACTGGCCATGGTCGTGCTCGGCCTGCTGCTCGGCCTTGTCGGCACCGATATCTACACCGGCACACCCCGATTCACGCTCGGCATCCGCGAATATGCCGACGGGCTGAATTTCGTCGCAGTGGCGGTCGGCGTCTTCGGCGTCGCCGAGATACTGCGCAACCTCGAAAACGAGCATGAGCGTTCCGTGCTGATCCGAAAGATCTCCGGCCTTATGCCGACCCGCGAAGATTTTCGGCGCATGGCGGCTCCCATCGTGCGCGGGACAATCATCGGTTCGGCGCTCGGCATCCTGCCGGGAGGCGGCGCGATCCTTGCCGCCTTTGCCTCCTACACCGTCGAAAAACGTGTCTCGAAAAATCCCGGGGAATTCGGCAAGGGCGCCATCGAAGGCGTCGCCGGACCGGAATCGGCCAACAATGCCGGCGCCCAAACCTCCTTCATCCCGATGCTGACGCTCGGCATTCCGGCCAACCCGGTAATGGCGCTGATGATCGGCGCGATGATCATCCAGGGCATCGTGCCCGGCCCCAATGTCGCCATCGAACAGCCTGCACTGTTTTGGGGTATCATCACCTCGATGTGGATCGGCAATCTGATGCTGATCATCTTGAACCTGCCGCTGATCGGGCTTTGGGTGAAACTTCTTACCATCCCCTACTATGTGCTCTTCCCGATCATCATGGCGTTCTGCTCGATCGGCGTTTACAGCGTCAACACCAACGTCTACGACCTCTATGCCGTCGCCTTCTTCGGCTTGCTTGGCTACCTCCTGACCAAGCTGCGCTGCGAACCTGCGCCGCTGCTGCTCGGCTTCGTGCTCGGCCCGCTGCTCGAGGAAAACCTACGCCGCGCCATGATCCTCTCGCGCGGCGATCCGAGCACCTTCGTGACGCGGCCGATCAGCGCCAGCCTGCTCCTCATCGCGCTTGCCGTGCTCGTCATCGTGTTTCTCCCCGCGGTCAGGAAGAAGCGCGAGGAGGTGTTCGTCGAGGAGAGTTCCTGAATGTGGACGGCGCCACATACGAGGAACTTCAGAGTCACTTGCCGGGCACTGACTCAGTAGCCGCTTCTACTGGCCCGAGCGGCGCGATCTCGACCAGCGGTGCAGGCACGCTGGTCGTCTTTTCCTTGGCCTTGCAGATATCGGCGATGACGCAGGCCGGGCAATCCGGCTTGCGCGCCTTGCAGACATAGCGGCCGTGCAGGATCAGCCAATGATGCGCGTGCCGCATATATTCATCCGGAATGATCTTCAGGAAACCTTGCTCGACCTGTTCCGGCGTCTTGCCCGGCGCCAGGCCGAGCCTGTTACCGATGCGGAAGATGTGCGTGTCGACCGCCATCGTATGCTGGCCGAATGCCACGTTGAGCACGACGTTGGCGGTCTTGCGGCCGACACCCGGCAGCTCGACCAGTTGATCGCGATCCTCAGGCACCTCGCCGCCATGGTCGCGGATCAGCGCCTCCGACAGCGCGATGACGTTCTTGGCCTTGTTGCGCCATAGCCCGATGGTGCGGATATGGTCGCCGAGCTTGGCCTCGCCTAGCGCCAGCATCTTTTGCGGCGTGTCGGCGATTTTGAACAGCGCCCGCGTCGCCTTGTTGACGCCGGCGTCCGTCGCCTGAGCCGAAAGCACCACCGCCACCAACAGCGTGAAGGCGTTGATATGTTCGAGCTCGCCCCTCGGTTCCGGCCGCTGAACGGAAAAGCGCCGGAAAATCTCATGCACCTCGGCCGCGCTGTAAAGCGCCCGCGATCTCGCCGGCCGCGGACGCGGCTTGACGTTCGAGCCGTCGCGGCGGCCGGGCAACAGGTCTTTTTTTAGCGCAGAAGAGTTTTTGGGCTTGGGGCTTGTCATTGCCTTCCTATAATATTCCCCAATGAGCGACACAAACGCCTCATTTCAGGCCGACGAGCCATTTTTCCAGGCGCTGCTGACACCGCACCGGTCGCTGGGCAAGACCGGCTTTGCCATCCTGATGGGCGCCCTGCTGTTCGGCTGGCTGGTGACCGGAGCTTTTTTTCTGTCGCGCGGCGCCTGGCCGGTGTTCGGCTTCTTCGGCCTCGACGTGATCGCCGTCTACATCGCCTTCCGCGCCAATTATCGTGCCGCCCGGGCTCGCGAGGAGGTATCGGTGTCGCGCACCAGCCTCGACATCCGCAAGACTGCCCCGTCAGGCAAATCGGAAGCACACCGCTTCAATCCGTTCTGGGCGCGCTTTTCGATCGCCCGCCACGCCGAGATCGGCATCACCAGAATGGCGGTCGAGGCGCAAGGAAAAACCGTCTCGATCGGCGGCTTCCTCAACCCTGCCGACCGCGAAAGTTTTGCCACCGCATTTTCGCGCGCTCTGGCAGCCGCCAAGGCGCGCTGAGCCAGCGTTTCAGAACCGATAGCGCAACAGCCTGCCGATCTTGCGCAATGCTGGAATGTATTTCCAAAGGCGAACGAACAGTTTCGCGAACCAGCGCATGCGAGCGGCATGTTCCGGCTTATAGGCAGGGATGTCCTCGACGAACCGCAGCTTCGGAACGGCTCGCTCCAATTCATGCGGGTTCTCGATGCTCCAGTGGACCTCGGCGCCGGTGGCGCGGAAGGAGGAATTGAGGCGAATGATCTTCAGTCCCAGGCGACTATAGGCATCGAAAACCAGTTCGCCGCTCGAAAGATGTCCCACCAAACGAGAAAACAGTTGCTGCCCCTCCTCGGCACCCAGGTAGGGAGTCAGGCCTTCCGCCACGACTATGGCCGGGCGATCCCGAGGTACTTTGTTCAGCCATCCAGGTTCGGTGACCGACGAAGCGATCAGATGGTAGTGATCCCGCACTGGATAGAGCTTGCGCCTGAGATCGATGACTTCGGGATAGTCGACGTCGAACCAGTCCACGCCGGCTGGCGGGTCGATACGGAATATGCGCGTATCGAGCCCACACCCGAGATGCAGTACGATGGCGTCAGGATTTCGGGGGAGAAAGTCCTGAACGCAGACGTCCAGCGTCTTTGCCCTGATTGCTAGACCGACGCCGAGATTGTTGTCGACCTTGAGCCGTGAGAAATCATAGTCGATGTTGCGCACCGCCTCGTCGGCAAAGTAGTCCCTGAGCAGCGAATTGGGCAGCCGGCTCTCCAGCGCCTTGCCGTAAAGTGTTAAAAGCAAAGTCTCCTTTGCCCCGGTCAGGTTTACTTTTTCACCAGCCACGACCGTCCTCCCCATTCAAAGCCCAGCTCTATCTGGGTACATGCCGCGGGAAAGCAAGTTTCGGGTGGTGATCGGCGCCGCGAAGGACGATATTCGCACTCAAGGAGATACTGCCATGAACGCCCAAATGCCTCTCAAAACGACAGCAATCCTTCAGAAAGACATCACGCCTGAAGGTGGAGACTACGAAATCGTCCGTCGTGCCATCGAAAAGATCAGCCTCGACTATCGCGACCAGCCTTCGTTGGAAGTGCTGGCCGAGGAGGTCGGCGAGACACCGACCGGGCTGCAGAAGCTGTTCACCCGCTGGGCCGGCCTGTCGCCCAAGGCTTTTCTGCAGGCCGTCACCCTCGATCATGCGCGCAAGCTGCTCGATGCCGGCATGCCGCTGCTTGAAACCTCGTTCGAACTCGGCATGTCCGGCCCAGGCCGGCTGCACGATCTGTTCGTCACCCACGAAGCGATGTCGCCGGGCGATTACAAGACCCGCGGCGCAGGGCTCACCATCCGCTACGGCTATCATATCTCGCCTTTCGGCATCGCGCTGATCATGGTGACGGACCGCGGCCTTGCCGGCCTCGCCTTCAACGACCCCGGCGGCGAGCGTGCGGCCTTTGCCGACATGTCCAGCCGCTGGCCGAATGCGACCTATGTCGAGGACATGGCGGCGACGGCGCCCTATGCCGCGCGCATCTTCGATCCGTCGCTGTGGCGCGCCGACCAGCCGCTGCGCGTCGTCATGATCGGCACAGACTTCCAGGTCCGTGTCTGGGAGGCCTTGCTGCGTATTCCGATGGGCCAGGCCTGCACCTATTCCTCGATCGCCGCGCGCATCGGCGCACCGAGCGCCAGCCGGGCTGTCGGTGCCGCGGTCGGTGCCAATCCGATGTCCTTCGTCGTGCCGTGCCACCGGGCTCTCGGCAAGTCCGGCGCACTCACCGGCTACCATTGGGGCCTGACCCGAAAACGCGCCATCCTCGGCTGGGAGGCGGGACAGGTCTCTTGAATAGCCAACGAATGGAAACGACACGAGCGATGCAAGGACCGCTAGGGTGACAAGCAGCGATCTTACGGAGTAGCTTCCCGCGCAATTAGAGTGGTATGCGCTAGCGGGAGGCATTTCTTGATCGTTGTCATCGGCTCCATCAATCTCGATCTCATCGCAAGTGTCGACCGCTTGCCCGGTCCCGGCGAGACCGTGCGCGGCTCCGGTTTCGCTACTGCCCCCGGCGGCAAGGGCGCCAACCAGGCGCTGGCCGCCGCCCGCGCCGGCGCCAAGGTGCGCATGGTCGGCGCGGTCGGCAAGGACAGCTTCGCCAGCGACGCTCTGGCGCTGCTGCGCGACGGCAAGATCGACCTGTCCGGCGTCGGCGAGACCTTTGCCTCGACCGGTACCGCGTTGATCATGGTCGGCGCCGACGGCGAGAACGTGATCGCCGTTGTGCCGGGCGCCAATGATTCGGTCGTGCCGGGTGACCTTTCCAAGGCCTTCCTGAAAAACGGCGACGTCGTGCTGCTGCAACTGGAGATCCCGCTGCAGACCGTCGAGGCAGCACTCGACGCGGCAAGGACAGCCGGCGCGATCACAGTGCTCAACACCGCACCTTTCCATGGCGACGCGGCCGGCTTCCTCGGCAAGGCCGACTATCTCGTCGCCAACGAAACCGAGTTCGACCTCTATGGCGAGGCGCTGTCGTTGAATGGCCGCGACCGCCCGGCACGGATGCGCGACTATGCCGCGAGAACCGGCCGCACCATCGTCGTCACGCTTGGCTCGGACGGCGTTCTGGCGGCAACGCCGGACGATCTCCTGATGGTTCCGGCGCTGAAGATCAGTCCGCTCGATACGGTCGGCGCCGGCGACACGTTCTGCGGCTATTTTGCAGCCGGGCTGGCAGCCGGCCTGCCGCTCGACCAGGCGCTTGCCCGCGCTGCCGCAGCCGGTTCGCTGGCCTGCCTGAAGGCCGGTGCACAGCCGGCCATCCCGCTGGCCAGGGACGTCGATGCCGCCCTGCAGAAATCTGCAGGCTAAAGCGGGATGACAGCCATGCGCCCGACGACGAAGCACGCGGTGCCGCCCGCCGGCGACATCTGCCGCCTGTCTGCCGTGGAGCTTGCCGGGAAGATCAGGCGCCGGCAGCTTTCGGTGCGCGAAGTGGTCGCGGCATGCCTCGACAGGATCGAGGCGGTGAACCCGCTGGTCAACGCTATCGTTTCACTGCGTGAGCGTGCCGACATCCTGCGCGAGGCCGACAGCGCTGACGCTCATCTGGCGCGAGGAGGAGATACCGGATCGCTGTTCGGCCTGCCGATCGCGATCAAGGATCTTGCGCTGACAAAAGGCCTGAGAACCGCCTTCGGCTCGCCGATCTTCGCCGATTTTGTGCCTGAGGAAGACGACTTCTTCGTCGAGCGCGTCCGCAAGGCCGGCGCGATCATCATCGGCAAGACCAACGTTCCCGAATTCGGGCTCGGCTCCAACACCTACAACACCGTGTTCGGACAGACGCTCAACGCATTTGACCCGGCGCTGACCGCCGGCGGCTCGAGCGGCGGTGCGGCGGTCGCGCTGGCGCTCGACATGGTTCCCGTTGCCGATGGCAGCGATTTTGGCGGTTCCCTGCGCAATCCCGCTGCCTACAACAATGTCTATGGCTTCCGTCCATCGCAGGGATTGGTGCCGGCCGGCCCTGACCTTGATGTGTTTCTTGCGCAAATGGGCGTCGAAGGGCCGATGGGGCGTAACGTGCGTGACATGGCGTTGCTGCTCGACGTTCAGGCCGGCTATCATCCTCGCGCGCCGCTGTCGCATGATAAGCCAGGCTCGTTCCTCGAAGGGCTGGAAGCACCGGCGGCCGGCGGGCGCATCGCCTGGCTCGGCGATCTTAACGGCCATCTGCCGGTTGAAGCAGGCATTCTACAGCTTTGCGAGGCAGCACTCGGCCGGTTCGCGGATGTATCCTTCGAGGCCGAGCCGCTGATGCCGGAATTCGACTTCGAAGCGCTGTGGCAAGCCTTTGTAACGCTTCGCCAGGCGAGCAGCGGTTGTGCACTCAAGGCGCATTACGACGATCTCCTGAAACGAAGTCTGCTGAAGCCGGAGGCCGTTTGGGAGGTGGAACATGCACTGCGCCTCACCGCGCCGCAGATCCACGCCGCCACGGTGAGGCGCTCGTCCTGGCATCGAATGCTGCTGTCGCTCTTCGAGCGTTTCGACCTGATTGCGCTGCCAGCCGCACAGGTCTTTCCCTTCGATGTCGTCACCCACTGGCCAAGGGAAGTGGCCGGGCGTGCCATGGACAGCTATCACCGCTGGATGCAGGTCTCAGCGCTCGCCACGCTGGGCGGCTGCCCGGCGGTCAACGTACCGGCGGGCTTCGACGCCAGGGGCCGGCCAATGGGCATGCAATTGATCGGGCGGCCGCGCGGTGACCTCTCCGTGCTGAGGGCGGCTGCCGCCTATGAGGCAACGCTGCCATGGCAGGCCGGCGCCTGCTGAAATCAGCTCCGTATTGTCGGCGCCTCGCCGACTTGCACGCAACTCATCGCCATGCATTGATCGCGACAGCGCGCCGCACGAGCGGCATCTGTGGAGGGAAAAAATGTCGCTGGAACTCTACGCCACCTATGTCGTCGCCTGCATCGTCATCATCCTGGTGCCGGGGCCGACGGTGACGCTGATCATTGCCAACAGCATCCGCCACGGCTCGCGCGCCGGGCTCGCCAATGTCGCCGGCACCCAGGCCGGGCTGGCCATCATGATCGCCATTGTCGGCATCGGGCTGACCTCGCTGATCGCCGGCATGGGCCACTGGTTCGAATGGGTCCGGCTGATCGGCGCCGCTTACCTGATCTGGATGGGCGTGCAGATGTTCCGCTCGAAAGGCAAGCTTAACGCCGACGGATCGGCAAAAAAGCCGCGTGGCGGCTTCTTTTTGCAGGGGCTGCTGGTGGCGATCAGCAATCCAAAGACGCTGGTGTTCTTCGGCGCCTTCTTTCCGCAGTTCATCGCGCCTGAAGGCAATTACGCACTACAGATCGGCGTCATGGGTCTCACCGCGATGATCTTCGCCGCAGTCTCGGATTCGACCTACGCGCTGGCCGCCGGCCGCGCAGGGCGTCTGCTGTCGGCCGGCCGCGTCAAGCTCTTGTCGAGGATCAGCGGCAGCTTCCTGGTCGGCGGCGGCCTGTGGCTGGCGTTTTCCAAGGCGAAGTAACGGCCGCGAGCCCGGCGACGCCAACAGCAACATCCTGGAATAGGAAGGCCGATTGAAAGTCGGCCTTCAGGCCACCACATGGATCAACAGTTGGGGATTCATGTCTATGCCGTGGACTTACGCGGATTTGAAAAGGAACGCGTTTGGCGTGATCCTGTCCATCGCTTTGTTCGCGGCGATGGTTCCGTCGGCTCTGAACAAATGAGCGAATGACGCAAGTCCGATCCGGTCGGTCGACCCGGTCGATGCAACGATCAAAAGTGGACAGGGTAAAGGGCGCAATATCCAATATCTGCTGGTCCTTGAGAACGGTTCGACGGTCCTCGTTTACGACGACCTCCCGCATCTGATCGGCTCGCGCGTCGGCATCGAGCGCGTCACGCGCGACAATGGCTTCGTCTTTTACCGGTTTGCAAATTGAACGACGATCGATTCGATAGGCTGTTTTCAAAGGTGAAGCGAGTGACATGGCTTTTTCGGGGAATCGCTCTTGAACAAAGCCCCTATGCTACTCAACTCTAAGGTATGGGGCCGACAAATATTTCTCTTAGAACCCGCATTCTTTTGCTTCGGGAAGAGTTTCGCGACAGAGTTGTTGGCATCACAATCTTGTGCGCGCTCGCTCTCGCGATCGCTGTGCCGATTGTAACTAGGCAGAACAGTCCGATCACTGGCACACAACTCGTAGGAGGCACCGTCGAAGATGTTGCGACGATGCCTCTAAATCCGAAAGGTTCCGTCGGACATGGACTTTATTATAGATATGAAGTCCGCCTCCATGACGGCAACGCTCGGATATTTGTCGATGGTGAGGTGGAAACACCCCACATGATCGGATCGGAAGTATCGATCGAAGAACAGCAACGCCAGGACGGTACCACCACCTACCGCCTGCTCAACTACTGAGCAGCCCTAAAGCCGCCCCAGCCTTTCCAGCAACAGCGCGAAAAACGCATCATGGTCGATGTCGCGCATCACCATGGCGTTCTTCGGCCGCTTGGTCACCCCCCACCAGTCGATCACCGTCATGCCCATGGTGAGCTCCGAGGCGGTTTCCACGCTGACATTGCAATTGCGACCCTTGAACAGCTTCGGCTTCAGCAGATACGCGATCACGCAAGGATCGTGCAGCGGGCCGCCGTCGGTACCGTATTTCTCCTCGTCGAAACGTTCGAAGAATTCCAGCATGTCCGCGGTGGCCGTGCCGACCCTGGTGCCGAGCTTGCGGAAGGCCTTCGTGCGCTTGGCGGTGGTCAGCGCCTTGTGGGTGACGTCCAGCGGCATCATCACGATCGGAATGCCGGATTTGAACACGACATCGGCGGCATGCGGATCGACATAGATGTTGAACTCGGCGGTCGGCGTGACGTTGCCGCCCTCGAAGAAGCCGCCGCCCATCAGCACGATTTCCTTGATGCGCGGCGCGATTTTCGGCTCGCGGATCAGCGCCAACGCAATGTTGGTGAGCGGCCCGAGCGCGCAAAGCGTGATCGTGCCGCTCTCCTCCCTCATCAGCGTCTCGACTATGAAATCGACCGCATACTCTTCCTGCAGTTTCATCTTTGGTTCGGGCAGTTGCGGCCCGTTGAGGCCGGTCTTGCCATGCACTTCCTCGGCGGTGACCAGTTCGCGCGCCAGCGGCCGGATGGCGCCTGCATAGACCTTGACGTCCGGCCGGCCGGCCAGCTCGCAGATCTTGCGGGCGTTTTTTTCGGTAAGTTTCAACGGCACGTTGCCGGCCACCGCGGTGATGCCGACGATCTCCAGCTCGGCGCTGCCGAGCGCCAGCAATATGGCGACGGCATCGTCCTGGCCGGGGTCAGTGTCGATGATGATCCTGCGGGATTGGGGCATTTCAATTCCTTGTTTTGGCAAGTCTTTTTGGGCGGGACGTGTGACGGCTTGAAGTCTGCCGGGCGGCGGACCATATCAAGACCATCGGGAAAAATGCCATCCGGGTTTTTCCACTTTATGTCGCTCTTGAGAGGACACTGTAACATGAGCCGAATGACGCCTTTTTCCAGCCCGCTTCTCCTCGGTTTCGATTCCATGGAAAAGACGCTGGAGCGCTTGGCAAAGTCCGGTGACAGCTATCCTCCCTACAACATCGAGCGCCTCAGCGGTGCCGACGGCAAAACCGGAAGGCTGCGTATCACGCTCGCCGTCGCCGGTTTCGCGGAAAGCGATCTCGATGTCACAACGGAGGAGAACCAGTTGGTCGTGCGCGGCCGTCAGAACGACGACACCGAGCGCGAATTTCTCCACCGCGGCATCGCCGCGCGCCAGTTCCAGCGCTGTTTCGTGCTGGCCGACGGCATGCGGGTGATTGCGGCGGAATTGAAGAACGGCCTTCTGTCGATCGATCTCGATCGGCCGGAATCCGAACGGCTGGTACGAAAAATAAACATATCGGTGAAAGACTGATTTTTGCCGATAGCTCTCATGCGGGATGGCCTTGAGCGGCGTCTCGCGGCAAGGAGGCTTGAAATGACCAGAACTAACGAGAATATCATCATGACCAGCGGCGAATTCGCCCATCTCGGCGAAGGTTCGGTCGCCTATCTCAGGAAAGTGTCGAGCGACGATCTGCGCGGCCGTTTCCCGGGCCTCGGCGAAATCGCGCCGGGTCTGGAACTGTGGGCCCTGTTTGCCGCTAATGGCCAGCCGATCCTGCTTTCGGACGCTCGCGACCGGGCACTGGCTGGCGCGCTGGAAAACGATCTGACCCCGGTCGCTATCCACTAACGTCGCTATCCACCAACATTGGCGCCATCGACTGACAAATACGGCGCAGCGATCTGGCTGGAAACGGACAGGGCCGCTCACGGCGGCCCTTCAAAGGATTTAATCAAAACCTCAAGCGGCGTGCGAGGCCTGCGTGTCCGACAGCAGCGCATGGATGGCCACGGCGTCGCGCGTGCCCCTGATCTTGGCAACCGTGTCGGCGTCGCGCAGCACCCGCGCGATGCGCGACAGCGCCTTGAGGTGGTCGGCGCCGGCACCTTCGGGAGCCAAAAGCAGAAACACCAGGTCGACCGGCTGATCATCGAGGGCCTCGAAGTCCACCGGTGTCTCCAGCCGGGCAAAAACGCCGGCGATCCGCTTCACCCCAGCCAGCTTGCCGTGCGGAATGGCGATGCCGTTGCCGACGCCGGTGGAGCCGAGCCGCTCGCGTTGCAGGATGGTGTCGAACACCTCTCGCTCCGGAATGCCGGAAATTGCCGCCGCCCTTTCGGACAGCAATTGCAGCAGCTGCTTTTTGGAGTTCGCCTTCAACGCCGGCATGATTGCCGGAACGCTGACGAGATCGCTCAGATCCATGCTTGAAATCCCTTGTTCGCCTGCCGTCGCCAGTCCCCACGCTCGCGTGCGGCTGGTCTTTACCCCTGCGCGACCTTGGCCGTGGACGGGTCGATCCAGCCGATATTCCCGTCCGGCCGGCGATAGACGATGTTGAGATGGTCATTTCCGGCATTGCGGAAGACCAGGACCGGGCTGTCCTTGGTGTCGAGTTCGATCACCGCTGACGCCACCGACATGGTCCGCAGCGTCATAGTCGATTCGGCGACGATGGCCGGCGCGAAATTCTCCGGTATGTCCTCCTCGTCGTCGGCAAGCGGCGCCATCACCGTATAGGCGACGTCGGTGAGCTCGCCGTTGCTATTGCCTGAATTGTGCGACTTCAGCCGGCGCTTGTAGCGCCTGAGGCGCGTTTCCAGACGGTCTGCCGCGGTATCGAAGGCAAGCGTTGGATCCTGGGCATCGCCGGTCGCCTGCAGCGAAGCACCGGAGTCCAGCCGGATCATGCAATCGGCCGTGTAGCGCGACCCCGATTTGACGACTACGATTTGCCCTGAAAAGCCCCGATCGAAATATTTCCCGATCACTTCCCCGACACGGTCGTTGATGCGCGTACGGAACGCATCGCCGATATCCATGTGTTTTCCCGATATGCGCAGTGTCATCTGAAAACTGACCTTCCTTGCTCAGGCTTCAAACTGTCCCGAGTTTATACTCGTGGTCCGCGCGCACAAGCTTTTGCGGCGTCACTTGCGCCGATTTTAGATCCGAACTTTCCGGTTGATCACAAGCCGCCTTCTTGGCCGTCCCGTGGCCTACGTCGTGACGGACCATCTCTCGTGCGGGCATCGGCGAACTCAAATCCACTCGCCAGCCCGTCTCATGCGGGCGGGCTTCTAGCCACTTCGTCGCCGCTTGTCAATGAAGGGCGAAAGCTGTGGAAATTCCGCCGGAGATCAACGGCCGGCGCTGGCCAAAGCGCGTTTTTCGCGCCGCCGCTGCACCGAAGAGGGTATGTTCATGCCTTCCCGGTATTTGGCCACCGTGCGCCTGGCGATGTCGACGCCGCTTTCCCGCAGCATGTCCACGATGGCATCGTCGGAAAGCACATCGATGGCTTTCTCCTCGTCGATCAGCTGCTTTATGCGGTCGCGCACCGCTTCCGACGAATGCGCATCGCCGCCACCTGACGAAGCGATCGAGGCGGTGAAGAAATAGCGCAGCTCGAACACACCGCGCGGCGTCAGCATGTATTTGTTTGCCGTGACCCGGCTGACCGTTGATTCGTGCATGCCGATGGCGTCCGCCACCGTGCGCAGGTTGAGCGGCTTCAGGTGCCGCACGCCGTGGACGAGAAAAGCGTCCTGCTGGCGCACGATCTCAGAGGCCACCTTGAGAATGGTCTTCGCCCGCTGGTCGAGGCTGCGCGTGAGCCAGTTGGCGTTCTGCAGGCATTCGGCAAGGAAATCCTTTTCCGCCTGGTTTTTCGCATGTGGCGTGACCTGGGCGAAATAGATGTGATCGACCAGCACGCGCGGCAGCGTCTCGGCATTGAGCTCGACCGTCCAGCTGCCGTCATTGGCTGCACGCACCTCGACGTCGGCCACGATCGCATCGCTGGCACCGCGCGAAAACGCCATTCCAGGCCGCGGGTCGAGCGCCCGGATCTCGGCCAGCATGTCGAGCAGATCCTCCTCGTCGACGCCGCAAATCCGCTTCAGCGTCTGGAAATCGCGCCGTGCCAGGAGTTCGAGATTGGCGATCAGCACCTTCATCGCCGGATCGAGCCGGTCGCGCACGGCCAGCTGCAGCAACAGGCATTCGGCGAGGTCGCGGGCGAATATGCCGGCTGGCTCAAATGTCTGGCAGACCGCCAGGACCGGTGCCATCGCCGTGGCGTCCGTGCCGAGGCGGGCGGCGATCTCGGCCATGTCGGCACGCATGTAGCCGGCCTCGTCGAGGCCGTCGGCAAGCTCGCCGGCGATCAGGCACGCCGCCGGATCAGCAAAGGCGAGCGCCACCTGCTCGCCGACATGGTCGCGCAGCGTGATGGCCGCCGCCGCCATATCCGCGACGTCGAAGCCGTCGGAGGAAGAGGTGGAACCGTTGCCGGACGCCGATTTCCATTGTGCCGTCAGGTCGGGCCCGAGCCGCTCGCTCGTACCAGGATCGTCAGGAAACAGGTTTTCCAGCGACGTATCGAGCTTTTCCGAGATCGCCTCGGCGCTCCACGCCGTTTCCGCCTCGAACCAGTCGCCGTCGGCAGCCGGTTCCGATGCGGCGTCGCCCTTCTGCGCCTGGTCGCTGGCGGCGTCCTCCTGCGGTTCGGCGCGTTCCAGCAGGGGATTGCGTTCGATCTCGTCGTCGATGAAGCGTTCCAGCTCGAGATGGGTGAACTGCAGCAGGCGGATCGACTGCATCAGCTGCGGCGTCATCACCAGCGACTGCGACTGTCGTAGCTGTAGTTTTGCCGCCAACGCCATGGTTCGGTTTCAAACGCTCCGTCTACGCACCCGCACTGCTGGAAGGAATTTTCCAGGCCAGCATAGAAACTGGCCCGGCTTTTGCTTGTCAAGGCGAGGAGCGGTAAAACTCGCCTGTCGGAGCGTTTTCAGGCAGAAAATTGAAGAAAAAGCTGCTGGACCACGCCGGAAATCCCGCTCGAGCCGGAATTTCGCACTTAGAGCGTAAATCCCTCGCCGAGATAAAGCCGCCGCACATCGGCATTTGCGACCACTTCGTCGGCTCGACCATGGGTCAGCACCTGGCCGGCATGGATGATGTAGGCGCGGTCGATCAGGCCAAGTGTCTCGCGGACATTGTGGTCGGTGATCAGAACGCCGATGCCACGTGCCGTCAAGTGGCGCACGAGCTGCTGGATGTCGGCGACGGCGATCGGATCGATGCCGGCGAAAGGTTCGTCGAGCAACATGTAGGCGGGGCGGGTTGCCAAGGCGCGGGCAATTTCGAGGCGTCGCCGCTCACCGCCGGAGAGCGACAGCGACGGAGCCTTGCGCAGATGGCTGATGTGAAATTCCTCGAGCAATTCGTCGAGCAGGCGCTCACGCTCCTTGCGGCTCTTTTCGACCACTTCGAGCACGGCCCGGATGTTTTGCTCGACATTCAGGCCGCGAAAAATCGAGGCTTCCTGCGGCAGATAGCCGATGCCGAGACGGGCGCGGCGATACATCGGCATCGACGTGACGTCGAAACCGTCGATTTCGATCGTGCCTTCATCGACCGGCACCAGGCCGGTTACCATGTAGAAACAGGTCGTCTTGCCGGCGCCGTTGGGGCCGAGCAGCCCAACCGCCTCGCCGGCGCGCACGCCCAGCGTCACGCCGCTGACGACTTTGCGGCCCTTGTAGCTTTTGGTCAGCCCCTTGGCGATCAAGGTTCCCTTGAACTTTGCCGCTTCGACGGTGACCCTGGCCGGTGCCGCAAGTTGGCTGGCGGCGCGCCCTGGAAGACGCGCCAGCAGCGACGATATGCCGGTCATCAGGGTTTCGCTGCTCCAGACTTCGCCGGCGGCGTGATCGACATCATGACGCGGCCGCCGCAGGCGTCGACCTGGGCAAGGCCGCTCTTCATCTGCACAGTGAGCTTGCAGCCGACAAGCACGTTGTCGCCTTGCGAGAGCACGACCTTGCTGCCCGAAAGCACCAGCACTTCGGTCTTCATGTCGAAAGTGCCGCGGTCGCCGGTGGCAACCTGATTGTCCGATTTGATGTAGACCTTATCGTCGACCTCGAGATGGTCGATGTTGGCGGATCCGGTCATTGCCGCGGCACCCGCCGGCTGGGCGCTTTTGGCGGCGCCTGCATCCCTGACGTAATAGACCGTCATTTTGCCGGCCTTGAGCACAGTTGGACCCTGGACGACGTTGACGTTGCCGGTGAAGACGGCAACGCTTTCCGCTTGGCGCACCTCGAGCTTGTCGCTTTCGATCTGGATCGGCTTGTCGCCCGACAGCCTGAGGCCGGACATTTGGCTGGTGGCCTTGGACTGCGCCAGCGACGGCGCCGTCCCCAAGGTCAGCCCCAAGGTTAGCAACGCCGAAATCGCGGCGAGGCGCCGTGCCGAACTACTGAACCGCATTGGTCTCTCCGCTCTTTGCCTCTGCCGCCTTCAAACTGGCGGGATCGATGTCGACGCGCACCTTGTTCTCGAAAACCAGGACCTTGCCATTGTCCTGGACCGACATCGAATCCGCCCTGATCCGCGACCCGCCGCGGCTGACATCGACGGGCTCGCTTGTCTTCATAGTGCCTTCGCCCATGTCGAGATAGACTGATTTGAATTTTGCCACCACACCATCCGTCGTCGACACGGTCACATCGCTGGTCAGGCTGAGCGTGTTGCCGTCGCGATCGTAGGTGCCGTGCGTGGCGTTGATGGCGGCCGTGTTGTCGGCCGCAATCGGCAGCTTGGCCTTGATGCCTTCCAGATCGATGATGCCCTGTTTGCTGACGTCCTGTATGGCGCGCAGGGCCGTCATCGAATAGGGCAGGTCCTGCTTGGTGAAGCCGTTGAGCTTGGGATTGGCCATCACCAGCTTGCCATCGGCAAAGGCGCCGCCGTCGGCCTGCACCTCGATTGCAGCGGGAGCCATGAGATAGGAATAGACCGGAAACGCGACCGCAATCACGGCAGCGACCAGCGGCACGGCCAGCTTGAGGATACGGACCCGGCGCGAATGACGCTGCGCAACGTCAAACGCGTCGACCCGCGCCCGGCCTGCGGCCTTGGGAGCCAACTCCGTCTCGGTGTTGGTCGGTTCGATTGGTCCCGCTAACATGACTGCTTCTTCTAAACCCCTGCCCGCCAGGCCGCCCTATAGGTGGGGTGCCGGCGCCCTCAAGCAAGCACAAGCCGAGGAAAACCGCAAAAATGTGACAGCCGCCCCTGTACAATGAAAATGGCCCCAGCGCAGCCTGTACCTCATACCAGATATGGGCGCACAGTGTTAGAGCCTGTAGAACGTGACAGGTTGAGGCTTGCCGCGAATGCCTAAGACGGCCTTTGGCGCAAGGCCGTCAGGAAACGGTAGCCGGGCGCGAATGGTTGCTTTAAAAGCATCTGCTCCCACCGACTACGAGGCTGACCATGGCATTGAGAGCCGACGACCTGATCGACCGCCGCCGCTTGCGCCGCAAGCTGACATTCTGGCGTGTTGCGGCGATTATCGTCGCAGCAGCCGGACTGATCGCCTTCTCGGCATGGATCTATGGTGACGACTTCACCGGCGCGGCTGTCGACCACATCGCCAAGGTCAAGATCGAAGGTACCATCACCGAAGACGAAGAACTGATCAAGCGGCTGGAGGCAATCCGTCAGTCGCCGCGCGTCAAGGCTGTGATCCTGTCGATCGATTCACCCGGCGGCACCACCGTCGGTGGCGAGTCGATCTATGAGGCAGTGCGCAAGCTCGCCGCCGACAAGCCGGTGGTGGCCGAGGTCGGCACGCTCGCGGCTTCGGCGGGCTATATGATCGCCACCGCGGCCGACCATATTGTCGCACGCAAATCCTCGATCGTCGGCTCGATCGGCGTGCTGATCCAGTACCCGGACGTCAGCGGCCTCATGGACAAGCTCGGCGTCAAGCTGGAGGAGGTGAAATCCTCGCCCTTGAAGGCCTCGCCTTCTCCCTTCAAGCCGACCAATGACGATGAGCGCGCCATGGTCCGCAAGCTCATCCTCGACAGCTACGACTGGTTCGTCGGCATCGTCGCCGAGCGCCGCAACATGACCAAGCCGGAGGCGCTGGCGCTCGCAGACGGGTCGATCTTCACCGGCCGGCAGGCGGTCACCAACAGATTGATCGACGCGGTCGGCGGCGAGGCCGAAGCAATCGACTGGCTTGCAGGCAAGGGTGTCGATGCCAAGCTCAAGGTGGTGGAATGGAAGGACACGGAAAAACGTGGTGGTTTCCTGTTCTCCAAGGCGATGGCGCAGACCGTCGGTGCTGCGCTTGGCCTGCCCGGCCATGGCGGCGACGTCCTTCACGAAATTGGAGCGGACCGCTTGTTTCTTGACGGTCTCGTTTCCGTCTGGCACCCTTGAGGAACCGCTTGGGACGAGTGAAAAACCAAATAAAATCATTCTGATAATTTCGGCGGCACTGCTTTTACGGGGAGCCTTTTCATGATCAAATCCGAACTTGTGCAGATCATCGCCACGCGTAATCCGCATCTTTTCCTGCGCGACGTCGAAAACATTGTCAGCGCCATCTTCGATGAAATCACCGACGCGCTTGCCGAGGGCAACCGGGTCGAGTTGCGCGGCTTCGGCGCGTTTTCGGTGAAAAACCGCCCTGCCCGTACCGGCCGCAACCCGCGCACCGGCGAATCCGTAGAGGTCGAGGAGAAATGGGTACCGTTCTTCAAGACCGGCAAGGAATTGCGTGAAAGGCTGAACGGAGGCAAATAGGCGCGGCGCCCGCCACCGCTCCCGCCTTTTCTTCCGAACGGAAAAACATGTTCAATCGCTTTCTCCTCATCGTGGTTTTCGTGCCGCTGGCCGTCATCCTGATTGCGTTGGCCGTCGCCAACCGCGAACCGGTCGCCTTCACGCTCGATCCGTTCAACCCCGGCAATCCGGCGCTGACGCTGACCATGCCGCTCTTCATTTTCCTATTCCTGGCGCTGGCCATCGGCATGATCGTCGGCAGCCTGGCTACCTGGACCAAGCAGGGCCGCTACCGCAAGCTGGCGCGCCAGCGCGGCGCCGAGGCAGAGAACCTGCGCCAGGCGGTCAGCCGCGCGCCCACCGCGTCGCAGGGCCCAGCCTTGCCGAAGCCGACGAACTGAGCCGCGGCTCGGGCCTGAAGCACAACCGGCCTAGTTCTCCACGGAGCCTTTCATGCTGACCATTTCCGCCGCCGAGGTCGACCGCGCGCTGACCTTTTCCGGGCTGGTCGAGACGTTGCGCGCCGCTTTTCGCGATGGCGCCGTGCAGCCGGTCAGGCACCATCACACGGTTGAGCGGCCCGATGGCGCCGCCTCGACGCTGCTTTTGATGCCGGCCTGGACCGACTTCAACGCAGCCGGCACCTCGGCCGATGGCCATATCGGCGTCAAGATCGTCACCGTGTCGCCCGACAACAATGCCGTCGGCAAGCCCGCGGTGATGGGGCTTTACCTGTTGCTCGACGGCGCCACCGGCGAGCCTCAGGCCTTGATCGATGGCCAGCGGCTGACACAGTGGCGCACGGCCTGTGCGTCGGCGCTGGCCGCCTCCTATCTGGCCCGCGCGGACGCATCGCGGCTGCTGATAGTGGGCGCCGGCGCGCTGTCGCCGTTCCTTGCAAAGGCGCATTCGGCGGTACGTCCGATCAAGAACATCCGCATCTGGAACCGCACGCCGGCCAACGCCGAAAAGGTCGCGGCAAGATTGCGTGCCGAGGGTTTTGCGGCCGAAGCAGCAGGCGATCTCGACGCCGAACTCGGAAAGGCCGATATCGTGTCGTCGGCGACCATCACCACCATGCCACTGATCAAGGGCGCACTCTTGAATCCCGGCGCCCATGTCGATCTGGTTGGCGGCTTCACGCCGGCGATGCGCGAAAGCGACGACGACGCGATTGCACGCGCCCGGGTCTATGTCGACACCCGCGCCGGCGCCACCAAGGAGGCAGGCGATATCGTCCAGCCGCTGGCCTCCGGCGTTCTGAAGCCGGAAGCCATCGTCGCCGATCTCTATGAACTGGCGCGCGGCCAGAAAAAAGGCCGGCAGAACGACGATGACATCACGCTGTTCAAGTCGGTCGGCGCGGCCCTCGAGGACCTCGCCGCCGGCATTGCCGTGTATCGGGCAAGTGTAGGGCAGTAGGGCAGTAGGGCAGTAGGGCAGTAGGAAACCGTGCTAATCGTGCGGCGCCGCGCCTAGTGCTACTTTGCTCTCGCCTACTGCCCTACTGCCCTACTGCCTTTGCCAATAAACCCGCAGCCGGTGGCTGTCGGGATCAAGCGCGACGAAGGTGCGGCCGAAATCCATGTCGGTCGGCGTCTGCAGAATTTTCAGCCCGCGGCCGGCCCACTCGGCATGGGTGGCGTCGACGGCACCCGGCGTGTCCAGCGCAAAGACGATCTCGGCGCCACCGCCTGCTGCCGCGGCGGCCGGTTCCACGGTGTGACGCGACCAGAGGCCGAGCTTGAAGCCGTTGTCGAGCACGAACAGCACGAAGGTCGGCGAGGTCTCGACCGGCTGCCGCCCAAGCAGCGCGCTGTAGAAGGCGCCGCTTTGCTCAGGCTTGTCGACAAAGAGGATGACGAAATTGGGCGGTGTCATGAATTGCTCTCCAGATGGTTTCGACTGGAGGAGCATACCGTACGCCACTGCCAGATTCTGGCAGCAGTCTCAACTGAGCAGCAGCCTTAGCTTGGCGTGTCGAGCGTCGCCCGCCATTCTTTGAGCAGCACCTGACGGCGACGCGGATAGCGCATCTCGGTGGCATTGAGGCCGGATATCCGGTCGGCGCGAAAGTGCCTGAAATCCTGGCGCATCTCGCACCAGGCCGCGACGACGCGCACCTTGTCGAAGAAGCCGAGTGCGAACGGCCAGACGGTGCGCTCGGAGGCAGCGCCGCCGGCGTCGCGATAGACAAAGCTCAGCTTGCGCTCCTCGCGGATGGCCTGCCGCACCACGCCGAGATCGATGCCTTCGGTGACCTCGGTGCGCGACCCGACCAACAGCGTCGAGGCGTCGAGCTCTTCGCGCAAATCGTCCGGCAGCACCGCGGCGATCTTGGCCAGCGCGTCGGTGGCGGCGTTCGCAAGCCGCCAGTCCGGCTGCTTGGCCACCCAGCGCGAACCAAGCACGATCGCCTCGATCTCCTCATCGGTGAACATCAAGGGCGGCAGCATGAAACCGGGCCTGAGCACGTAACCCAACCCCGCCTCGCCCTCGATCGGCGCGCCCTGCCCCTGCAGCGTGGCGATATCGCGATAGAGCGTGCGGATCGACACACCCATTTCGCCCGCAAGGCTGCGGCCGCTGACCGGCCGGCGATGCCGGCGCAGGATCTGGATCAGGTCGAGCAGGCGTTCAGCACGGGACATGAATCATGACCTAGTTTCAATCACGATAGAGCCCCAGCACTTTCGGCGGCAAGCGACATGGTGGCGGACGGGAACGTCTGCGCCCTGACGCCGTTGTCTGGCCATTATGGATATACGCGGGTTGCTGTTGTTCTGGTCGGTTTTGACCGCCATCGTCGCTGCGCTCAGCCTCGGACCATCCTTCGCCCATGTGCTGGAATCGGTGCCGCGGCTGACCAGATGGCCGCCTTCGCTCTGGCGTGAAACCACTGTCTTCAACGCTCAGTTCCAATTCTTCGCGATTGTCGGCGCACCGCTGGACGTGGCCGCGATCGCCTGTCCGGGGCTTCTCGCCTGGATGCTGCGCAGCGACCGCCCGGCATTCTGGTGGATTTTGGCCGCCACCGTGCTTTTATCTGATGGCCCTCGTGGCGTGGTTTACCCTGGTCAAACCGGCAAACGATGTCCTGGCCACCTGGGTGCCTGGACCGATCCCGGACAATTTCGAAAGTATCCGGAGCAGCTGGGAAACCGGCCATATGGTCGTCACCGGCTTCAAGGCCGTTGGTTTCATAGCGCTCGCAGTCGGCCTGCTGTCGATCAGGCGCGGCTGATCCGGTTGCACACGTCGGCAGCCCTTTTGTTGCGCCGGTCAATGTGCTGTGGCAGAAGCGGCGAGCCGCCTTCCGGAGATGCGCCTTCTTGAAACCTTTTCGCGACAAACGCCGCGACAGCCGCCCGCCCGCGAAGGGCGGGGCGGAGCAGCCGCGGCGGCGCGACGCCGGCCTGACCGCCGGTTCGGAGCCTAAACTGCAGGACCGGTCCGAGCCGAAAGCCGCGCCGCGCCCTCTATCCCGCCGCGATGGCGCGCTGCCTGCCGAACATCTGCCGCTGATCCTCGAGGTCGGCGCCAATCAGGACTACGCGCTGCTCGACAGCGGCGCCGGAGAGAAACTCGAGCAATACGGCCCCTACCGCATCGTTCGGCCGGAGGGCCAGGCGATCTGGCAAAAGGCTTTGCCGGCCAGGGACTGGGAGCGCGCCGACGCCATTTTCACCGGCGATACCGACGAGGAAGGCATCGGCCGCTGGCGCTTCCCCAAGACGCCGCTCGGCGAGACCTGGCCGATGAAGCATGACGGCATAGATTATCTCGGCCGCTTCACTTCGTTTCGCCATGTCGGCGTCTTTCCCGAGCAGGCCTCGCACTGGGACCACATGGCCGGACTGATCGCGGCGGCAAAACGGCCGGTGAAGGTGTTGAACCTGTTCGGTTACACCGGCCTTGCCTCCTTGGTGGCGGCGCGTGCCGGCGCCGAGGTCACCCACGTCGATGCTTCCAAGAAGGCGATCGGGTGGGCGCGCGAAAACCAGGAAATGGCGGGCTTGTCGCAAAAGCCGATCCGCTGGATCGTCGACGATGCCGTGAAATTCGCCGAACGCGAGGAGCGCCGCGGCAGCCGTTACGACATCATCCTGTTCGACCCGCCCGCCTATGGCCGCGGACCGAAAGGCGAGGTCTGGCAGCTGTTCGAGGACCTGCCGGCGCTGACCGATATCTGCCGCGCGATCCTGACGCCGAAGCCGCTCGCCGTGGTACTGACCGCCTATTCGATCCGCGCCTCTTTTTTCGCCATCCATGCCCTGATGCGCGACACCTTCGCCGGCATGGGCGGCACGGTCGAGTCGGGTGAATTGATCATCCGCGAGAAATCTGCCGGTCGGGCGCTTTCGACCTCGCTGTTCTCACGCTGGGTGGCCTGAATGAGTGCGTACGAACGGCACGCGGGCGCGCCAGGGCAGGTGAAGGAAGTCACCAGCCTCGCCAACCCGCTGGTCAAGGCCATCAAGGCGCTCGCGCTGAAGAAATTCCGTGACCAGCAGAATGCCTTCATGGCCGAAGGCCTGAAGTTGGTCATCGACGCGCTCGATCTCGGCTGGTCGATCAGGACATTGGTCTTCGCCAAGGCCGGACGTGGCAATACGGCGGTTGAAAAGATCGCGGCGCGCACGGTCGCCGCCGGCGGCACCGTCCTTGAAGTTTCGGAAAAAGTGCTGGTCGCCATCACCCGCCGCGACAATCCGCAAATGGTCGTCGGCGTGTTCTCGCAGAAATTCCTGCCGTTGAAGGACATCCGCGTCCGTGACGGCGACGTCTGGGTGGCGCTCGACCGCGTCCGCGACCCCGGCAATCTCGGCACCGTCATCCGCACGGTCGACGCTGTCGGGGCCAGGGGCGTCATCTTGGTCGGCGAGACCACCGATCCCTTTTCGGTCGAAACGGTGCGCGCCACCATGGGCTCGATTTTCGCCGTGCCGGTCGCCAAGGCGTCGCCCGAAGCTTTTCTCGCCTGGCGAAAGAGCTTTCCCGGCCTCGTCGCCGGCACCCATCTGAAGGGTGCGGTCGACTACCGCTCGGTCGATTTTTCAAAAGGCCCGGTGCTTTTGATGATGGGTAACGAGCAGCAAGGCCTGCCTGACGAGCTTGCCGCAAACTGCGACAAACTGCTGCGGATACCGCAGGCCGGCCGCGCCGATTCGCTCAACCTTGCGGTGGCCACCGGCGTCATGCTGTTCGAGATCCGGCGCGGCGCGCTGAAGCTCGGCCCGGAGGATGCCCGATCGTGACGTCCCAAACCGTGAAACTGCAAACTATGAAGTCCTGGAGCCCCTACGCTTTTCTGGTTGTCGCCGCGATAGCGCTCGACCAGTGGCTGAAATATCTGGTCGAGACCGGCCTTGCCTTTCAGGAAAAGCTCGATCTCCTGCCTTTCCTGGCGCTGTACCGCACCTACAACACCGGCATCGCGTTTTCGCTGTTTTCGTCCTTCGGCGACACCGGCCTGGTGGTCGTCGCGGTTGTGGTGGTCGCTTTCGTGCTCTACCTTGCGGCCCGCACGCCGCCGGGCCACCTGCTTGCCCGCATCGGCTTCGCGCTGATCGTCGGCGGCGCGCTCGGCAATCTGATCGACCGCGCTATCTACGGTCATGTCATCGACTATATTCTGTTTCACACGCCGGTCTGGTCCTTCGCGATCTTCAACCTCGCCGATGCCTTCATTTCGGTCGGTGCCGTGCTGGTCGTCTTCGACGAACTCATTGGCTGGCGGCGCGGAGCGTCGAGCGATTGACCTCACTCGCCTGGCGCCGCACATTCTGATCTGCAAGCCCGAGGAGAAAAAATGCCCGAAACCTTCAAAGCCATCCTCGTTTCGCGTGACGCCGAGAAAAACCAGTCAGTCGCGGTGACCGAGCTTACCGAGGCAGACCTGATGGAGGGCGACGTCACCGTCGCGGTCGAGGCGACGACGGTGAACTACAAGGACGGTCTTGCAATTACCGGCAAGGCGCCGGTAATCCGCCGCTGGCCGCTGGTGCCGGGCATCGATTTCGCCGGCACCGTCATCTCGTCTTCCAATCCTGACTGGCGCAAGGGTGAAAAGGTCATATTGAACGGCTGGGGCGTCGGCGAGACGCATTTCGGCGCCTTTGCAGGGCGCGCTCGCGTCAAGGGCGACTGGCTGGTGCCGTTGCCGGACGGCATGAGCCCGCATGATGCGATGGCGGTCGGCACCGCCGGCTACACCGCCATGCTTTGCGTCATCGCGCTGGAGCGCCACGGCATCGTGCCCGACCGCGGCCCGGTGGTGGTGACGGGCGCTGCCGGTGGCGTCGGCTCGGTCGCGGTCTCGATCCTGTCCAGCCTCGGCTATCACGTCATCGCCTCGACCGGCCGCGCTGCCGAAAGTCCCTATCTGATCGACCTCGGCGCCGCGGAAGTGATTTCACGCGACGAGCTCACCCAGCCGGCAAAACCGCTCGCCAAGGAACGCTGGGCCGGCGGCGTCGATGCGGTCGGCAGTCACACGCTGGCCAACGTTCTGTCGATGACCTCCTATGGCGGCGCCGTCGCCGCTTGCGGCCTCGCCGGCGGCATGGACCTGCCGGCAAGCGTCGCCCCCTTCATCCTGCGCGGCGTCTCGCTGCTCGGCATCGATTCGGTGATGGCGCCGAAGGCGGTCCGCCTCGAGGCCTGGCGCCGCATCGGCGCCGATCTTGACCACGCAAAGCTTGCCAGCCTGTCGACGAGCATCGGCTTCGACGGCATCATCGGCGCCGCGCATGACATCGTCGAGGGCAAGATCCGCGGCCGCGTGGTGGTGGATATGTGAGCCCCCAAGGGATAAAAAAGAGCGTGACCGCTAAAATTCGAGCGATCAACCACAACCTTCGATAAGCTCTCTCTGGCAGGAGTTCCGTATGATTGCGGAACCCGGCATCAGAGAGGCGGAACCAGCCGAACGGGCCGACGGGACGGCCCCCGCGGCGCCAGGACGGCAGCTTGTCGACGCGCCACCGCTGGCGCCGGAACTGCCGGCCTCCAACCGCGAAGGCCTGCCCTTCCTGACGCTCGTCGCCATCGTCGTGCTGGCAGGCTTTTCGCATCTGACCGGGGCGCCGATCTTCATCACCATCGGCCTTTTGGCGACAGCCATCGCCGGGCTCGCCATGCATCTGCGCAACAGGCGCACCGAGCGCCGCGCGGTGGCCCTGCTCGATGCCACGACCGCCCGCAGCCGCGCCGAAATCGAGACGCTGGCCGACCGCATGTGGGAGATGCAGGAGAGCGAGGAGCGCTTTCGCGGGCTGATCGATGCACTCGGCGATCTCGTCGTCCATCGTGACCGCGACGGCCACATTGTCTACGCCAACAAGGTTTTCGCCGACCTTGTCGAAACCGACCAGCGCGACCTTGCCGGCAAGACCCTGGCCGAACTAGGCATCGATGTCGGCATCGTCCCCGACGCCGCGTTTTCCGACCATGAATGCCTGAGTTCCACCGACGTCGCCATTCGCACGCCGGACGGCCCACGCTGGTTCTCTTGGATCGAGCTGTCGGTGCGCGACAAGGACAGCGGCGCCGTTTCGCATCGCGCCATCGCCCGCGACATCACCGCTCGCAAGCGCGCCGAATCCTCGCTGATCACCGCCCGCGAGCGGGCCGAATATGCGAGCCAGGCCAAATCGCGCTTCCTCGCCACCGTCAGCCACGAGATCCGCACTCCGATGAACGGCATCATGGGCATGGCCCGGCTTCTCGCCGACACCAGCCTTTCGCCCGAGCAGCGGACCTATGTCGGCGCCATCTCGACCTCGGCCAGCGCGCTGCTGGCGCTGATCGAGGACCTGCTCGATTACTCGAAGATCGAGGCCGGCCGCTTCGATCCCGAACCGCAGCCGATGTCGGTGCGTGAGATCGCCGACAACGTCATCGAACTCTTGGCGGCGCGGGCTTTTGCCAAGGATATCGGCCTCGGCTGCCATGTCGAACCCGACGTGCCGCAGCTGATCACCGCCGACCCCGGCAGGGTCAGGCAGGTGCTGCTCAATCTCATCGGCAACGCCGTCAAGTTCACCGACAGCGGCGGCGTCCTGGCAAGCATCGCCCGCGTCCGCACCGAAACCACCGACCGCATCCGCTTCACCATCGCTGATACCGGCCCCGGTCTGCGCGAGGAGGACATGGAGCGCATCTTCGAGGACTTCGAACAGGCTGACGGCACCTCGACCCGTGCGCATGGCGGTGCCGGCCTCGGTCTCGCCATTTCCAAGCGCCTGGTGACCGCCATGGGCGGCACTATCTCTGTGTCGAGCCGGCTTGGCCAGGGGTCCGAATTCGTCTTCGATATTCCCGCTATTTCCGCCGTCGAGGCGCCGCAGATCCGCCAGGACGCGCTGTCGGGCCGGCATGCGGTGATCGTGTCGAAGAACCTGGTCGAGGCCGAAGCCCTCGCCCGCACCATTCGCGCCAATGGCGGCACGGTCGATCTGGCCACCGCCGCCGCCCAGGCCACCGCTTTCGCCGAGGGCTGTGACGTGCTTCTGATCGATGCTGCCATGGAGCAAAGCGACGGCAGGCTGCTCAGGCGCCTGCGCCAGAGCGGATTTGCCGATTGCGAGGCAGTGACGCTGATCGCGCCGACCGA
The DNA here is from genome assembly GCF_040320905.1 of Mesorhizobium sp. M0590. Taxonomy (NCBI): domain Bacteria; kingdom Pseudomonadati; phylum Pseudomonadota; class Alphaproteobacteria; order Hyphomicrobiales; family Phyllobacteriaceae; genus Mesorhizobium; species Mesorhizobium sp. M0590. The sequence goes on along the minus strand of NZ_JAMYQN010000008.1, from coordinate 80,629 downwards.
CCGCGGCATGCTTGGCGAGTTCCGTGCCAATGGTTACGCCACCTTCCTTGCGAGGCCGGTGCGCGGCGAGACATTGCTGCGCGTGCTTTTGACCAGCCATGCACCGGTCATCGCCGAGCCGCAACTGCAAAGGCGCGGCGCGCAGGCGGGGCACGCCATTGGCGCCCGCCAGCAGGGCCTGTCGGTGCTGATCGCCGAGGACAACGACATCAACGCCATGCTGGCCCGCGCCACGCTGCTGAAGGCCGGGCATCGCGTGAAAGTGGTCGGCAACGGCAAGGCCGCGGTCGAGGCGGTCATCAGCACCGGCCACAAGCACCGCTACGACGTGGTGCTGATGGACTTGCACATGCCTGTCATGGACGGTCTGGACGCCATCGCCGCCATCCGCCGCCATGAGGAGGAGACCGCGGTGCCGCCGGTGCCGATCATGGTGCTGTCGGCCGACAGCCAGGAAAAGACCCGCCACGCCGTGCTCGCTCACGGTGCCAGCGGCTTCGTCACCAAGCCGCTCGACCCCGATGCCCTGGTTCATGCGGTCGAAGGGCAAGCGGCCGCCTGAGGCACAACATAGACGGTTGATAGATTGCCCAGCCGACGAAGTATTGCCCGCAGAGCCGTATCACGGTACTGTCACAATCCTGTTGCACCTACACCGTATCCCCGTGCCAAGAGGGATGGCTCGAAGGAGAATCACTCGTGCATACAGTCATGCCGGAATGTGATGCTCGGCCGAACGCCAGCGGGCCTTTGCTCGTCGGCCGGAACGCCGATGCCGTCATAAAAGGCGCATCGCTCGGCCGCATCGGCAATCTCGAAGTGCGGCTCGCCCGCAACGAGGCCGAGATCGCTGCCGCGCAGGAAGTGCGCTACCGGGTGTTCTACGACGAGCTTGGCGCCAGGAAGGACCTGTTTCAGATGCAGGACCGCCGCGATGCCGACCGCTTCGATCCCGTCTGCGATCATCTGCTGGTCTTCGATACTTCGCTTTCCGGCCCCGAGCATCGCCGCATCGTCGGCACCTACCGCCTGCTGCGGCAGGAGATTGCCGCGGCCGCCGGCGGTTTCTATTCCGAAGGTGAATTCGAGCTGACCAAGCTGATCGCGCGGCATCCCGGCCAGCGCTTCCTCGAGCTCGGCCGCTCCTGCGTTCTGCCGGAATACCGCTCGAAGCGCACCATCGAGGCGCTGTGGCAAGGCATCTGGGCCTATATCAATCATTACGGCATCGGCGTGATGACCGGCTGCGCGTCGTTCCACGGCACCGTGCCGGCGGCACATGCAGAGGCGCTGACCTATCTTGCCCACCACTGCCGGACGAATTCATCCTGGGACGTGCGTGCCGTCGCCGGGCGCTATTGTTCCATGGATCTGATGCCGATCGAGGCGGTCAATACCAAGGCGGCGATCGCCGCGATGCCGCCACTGGTCAAGGGCTATCTGCGCGTCGGCGCGCGCATTGGCGACGGTTGCGTCATCGACCGTGAATTCTCGACGGTCGACGTGTTCGTGGTGATGCCGGTCAAGGAGATCGGTGCCCGCTACGTCAATTATTATGGTGGAGAAGCGCAGCGGTTTGCGGCGTGAATAGTGAATAGTGAATAGTGAATAGTGAATAGTGAATAGAACATAGCACTGACTGCTGGAGCAGCAATTGGCTACTCACTACTAACCATTCACTATTGACCATTCACCCATTCACGCATCTTTCTCAGCCTGCTCGTTGACCGGCCCCGGCTCGACTGGCGCTTCGCTCGCCACATGCTTGGGGCCGCCCTTAGCGACGCCGACCATGGCGGGCCGCAGAACACGCTCGCCGATCGAATAGCCGGGCTGCACGACCTGCACGACCGTGTTGGCCGGTACGTCGGGATTGGGCACCTCGAACATCGCCTGGTGGAAATTCGGATCGAATTTCTCGCCCTCGGGCTCGAGCTTCTTCACGCCGTGGCGTTCCAGCGCCGACAGCATGGCGCGCTCGGTGATCTCGACGCCGTCGATCAGCGCCTTGAAGCCGGCATCGCCCGAAGCCTTGGCCTCCTCCGGGATGGCATCCAGCGCACGGCGCAGATTGTCTGACACCGAAAGCATGTCGCGGGCAAAATTGGCAACCGCATAGGCGCGCGCGTCGTGGACGTCGCGGGCGGTGCGGCGACGCAAGTTCTCCATGTCGGCCGCGACGCGCAGCGCGCGATCCTTCAGCTCTTCGTTTTCCTTCAGAAGCCGCACAAGCGCTTCATAGTCGCCGTCGACGCCACCTTCCCTTGGCTCCGCGGCAGCCTCGGTCTTCTCGGCTTCATCGGGCGCGCGTTCGTCTTTTGCCTGGTCGCTCATCGCCGTTTCCCGTCATTTTCGAATGGTGTGGATTTGCGCCCGATATCGAGGTTTAGCGGCCAAAAATCAAGGGGCAAGCGATACTGCAGCCGCTGTCGCTGATTGATGGCGGACGGCGCAGACCTTTCGATTTTAATTCAAACTTTACCGTACCCGACGTCTTTGCTTGCCGGGACACTACAATGCGGGAACCATTCCTCCCTTGGAAGAGTTTCGAAGCCGACACAGGATTTTGGATGATGCCCCGCAGGAATGGCGAAAAACGCGATGGGCTCGCCGCCGATATCCGGCGCCAGCTCGGCACCGAGGCGACCAAGCGCTTTCTGCGCACCTTGCCGGCCTTCCGCACGGAGTCCGATATTCCCGACCGTCTGAAGGAATTGCTCGACCGCCTGGACGGCGTGGAAGCCAAGGTGGTCGCAGGCGGGCGCCGTCGGTAGACACCATTGCAGGCCGTGCGCCCGGCGACTGCGGCCATCAATTCCTCGCCATCGCGCGACATTTACCCGCAGTAACTTTGCGTGATCGCCGGCTTGCGGCAGCGCGCTGCTCCGCCTATGTTTCATGATGAACATGATTTCCCCCGAAGCTGTGGCAAACAGCAAGCGCGCCTGGTTGAAAATCCTGTCGCGCTATAAAAAGCCCGACAGGCGTCGCAGCGCCGTCGAACTCGCCATCACCCTCATCCCCTTCGCCACGCTGTGGACATTGTCCTCGGCCGCTTATGCCTATGGCCATTGGTGGGGTCTGGTCCTCATCCTTCCAGCCGCCGGCTTTCTGGTGCGGATCTTCATGATCCAGCACGATTGCGGCCACGGCTCCTTCTTTGCCAATCGCTATGCCGACGACTGGATCGGCCGCGTCCTTGGCGTGCTGACGCTGACGCCCTACGATTGCTGGCGCCGCGCCCACGCAACCCATCACGCCAGCGCCGGCAATCTCGACGAGCGCGGCACCGGCGACATCAAGACACTGACCGTCGCCGAATACCGGCAACTGTCGTGGCGGGGCCGGCTCGCCTATCGCCTCTATCGCCATCCGCTGGTGATGTTCGGCCTTGGCCCGATCTGGATTTTCATTTTCGAGCAGAGACTGCCCTTGGGCATGATGCGGGGCGGCCTCACCCCTTGGGTGTCGTCGATGTCGACCAACCTAGCCATCACGGTCATAGCCGCGCTGCTCATCTGGTTCGTTGGCCCCGGCGCGTTTCTGGTCGTGCATTTGCCGATCGTCATCCTCGCCGGATCGGCCGGCATCTGGCTGTTCTATGTCCAGCATCAGTTCGAAGAGACGGAGTGGACAAAGGACTCCGAGTGGGAATTCCAGCACGCTGCCCTGCACGGTTCGTCCTATTACGACCTGCCGCCGGTGCTGAACTGGATCACCGGCAATATCGGCGTCCACCACGTGCACCACCTCTCGGCCAAGGTGCCATGCTACCGGCTTCCGGAAGTGCTGAGGGACTATCCGGAGCTGCGTGAGATCGGCCGCGTCACACTCCTCGACAGCCTGCGCTGCGTCAAGCTGGCGCTGTGGGACGAGAGCCGCAGCAAGCTGGTATCGTTCCGCGAAGCGCGGATGGCCGTGTAGACGTACCGCCGCACCTAAAGCGCGTCGCGCTCGACCGGCCTCATGCGACGCGCTTTAGGTTCTTGTTTATGCATGCCGTTATCGCAAAACCGCTGAACACTTTTGCGCGACATGCGTTAGGGGTGCGGCGGGCTCCACATTCCGAGCTTAAGCCGCCTGGCGCTGGTCGCGCATCAGGATCTCGCCCTGGCGGATCTCGGTGCCCAGCACTTTCAGGCATTCGCGCATGAACGCGGCAAGGCCCGGCCAGCCCTTGGCCGACACCAGATTGCCGTCGACATGGGCGCCGGTCGGCGCAACATCGATATAGATGCCGCCGGCCAGCGTGACTTCCGGCTCGCAATACTGCAGCGCCGCGACTTCGCGGCCGCGCACCACGCCGTCGACCGCGATCAGGATCTGCACGCCGTGGCAGATGGTGAAGATCGGTTTTCCCGTCTCATGGAAATGCCGCACCAGCGCCTGCACGCGCTTGTCGATGCGGATATATTCCGGCCCGCGCCCGCCCGCCGCGTAGACGGCGTCGTATTCGGCCGGGTTGACCTCGGAAAACGTCTTGTTGAGAATGTAGTCGTGGCCGAGCTTTTCCGTATAGGTCTGGTGGCCCTCGAAGTCGTGCAGCGAGGTCTTCAGGATATCGCCGGCCTTCTTGTCGGGGCAAACGACATGGACGGTGTGGCCCACCGCATGCATGGCCTGTTCAAAGACGAAAATCTCGTACTCCTCGCTGAACTCGCCAACGAGCATCAATATCTTCTTGCCAGCCATACCCGGTTCCTCCCTTGTGGCCACATTTATTCGGATCGCGAAATAATGGGTCTATCCTAAGGCGGAGAGGCGCAAAATAAAAGGTTGAATCTGGAATGTGGTCCGACCAGAAGGCTTCTGGCCCTCTGGAGCGGATCAGCCGGCGCGCACCCGCCGCCAGGAATATTTCGGGCCTTTGGCCTCCGGCTTCACCGCCGGCTGATAGAACAGCGGCAGTCCGCCTGTGCGGCCTTGCTCGAGCCGCTTCAGCAGCACCGGGTGCGATATCTCGAATTCATCGAAGCCGACGCGCAGCATATGCGGCAGCTGATCAATCAGCACCTGCCCGGTGGCGCGCATAGCGCCTGCAAAATGATAACGGCTGCGCAGCAATTCGCCCTTGGAGAACGAGCGGCCGTCATTGAACGCCGGAAACGCCAGCGCCACCAGTGACAGCTGATCGAGCAGGCCTGCGATCTTTTCGAGCTGATCGCCGGGCTGCAGCAGCACACCGATGCGCTCCTTCGCCGACCGCCGCACCTCCGGATCGAGGCCGAGAAACGCCTGCAACGGCAGGATGAAACGGCCATTGCCGACCAGCGCCTCGGCGCTTTCGGCATGAACCCACTCGTCCTCGCGGAACCCATCCGGTGTCCACAGCCGCATTGCGTTTTCGGCTATCAAGTCGCTCATCAAGAAAATTCCCAAGTCCACAATATTCTCAAATTCAAAACACCCCGGGGTGTGTCGAGATTCAGGTCAGGCCAAGCCGAAGCCGACGGCGGGCGCGAAGCGACCAAACTGGGTGGCTTCCGAGAACCGGAGCGGAGCGTACTTTGGGTACGTGAGCGCCGGAAGCGCAGGAAGCCGCCGTTTGCAGGCCGGCTGAATATCAACATATCCTAAAGCGAGGCGTCGGTCAGCGACCTTTCCAGCCCCGACAAGTGGATGCCGCATTCGGTCTTGGCGTGCCCGGCCCAGCGGCCGCTGCGCGCGTCGTCGCCCGGCTGCACCGGCTGCGTGCATGGGAAGCAGCCGATCGACAGATAGCCATAGGCGACCAGCGGGTTTTCACGCAGCGCATGTGCGCGCATGTAGCCGGCCTGGTCCGATGTCGTCCAGTGCGCCAGCGGATTGATGCGGATGCGCGAGCCGACCGCCTCGAACACTGGCAGCGCTGCCCGGGTCGCCGCCTGGAAGCGCTTGCGGCCGGTGAACCAGGCGCGGAACGGCTCGACGCCGCGCGCCAGCGGCTCGACCTTGCGGACGTCGCAGCAGGCGTCGGTGTCGGTCTCGTTCAGATTGCCGGTCGGGTCGATCCTTGCCAGCGCCGCATCGTCGGGCCTGATCACCCGGATATCGCTCAGCCCGAAATCGGCGGCCAGCGCGTCACGATAGCCGAGCGTCTCCTCGAAATGCTTGCCGGTGTCGAGAAAGATCACCGGCAGCGTGCGGTCGATCTCGGCGATCATGTGCAGCAGCACCGCCGAATCCGCGCCGAAGGACGAGACGGCGGCGATTTCGCCGTGAAAGAACTCCCGGGTCGACCGCTCGATGATCTCCAGCGGCTTCAGATGGCCGTAGAGCGCGTCGAGACCCGCCGCTTGGGCGGCGATGCCGGCCTCGACGTCGACAATACGGTCAAGCGGCCTTGGCTTCGCCAGCATAGAGCGCCTCCTTGAACGGCGCGGGACCGACTCGGCGGTAGGCGTCGATGAATCTTTCGTTTCTGTCCAGCCGAAGCCCGAGATAGGTCTCGACGATCTGCTCGATGGCATCGGTGATCTCTTCCGAACTGAAGCCGCGGCCGATGATCTCGCCGACCGAGGTGTTCTCGTCGGCCGAGCCGCCGAGCGTCACCTGGTAGAGCTCGGCGCCTTTCTTCTCGACCCCGAGGATGCCGATATGGCCGACATGGTGATGGCCGCAGGCATTGATGCAGCCGGAAATCTTCAGCTTCAATTCGCCGATCTCGCGCTGGCGCTCCAGTGAGGCGAAGCGCCGCGAGATTTCCTGCGCCACGGGAATCGAGCGCGCCGTTGCCAGCGCGCAATAGTCGAGGCCGGGGCAGGAGATGATGTCGCTGATCAGGTTGGAATTGGCCGTCGCCAGCCCGATATCGACAAGCGCGTCATAGACCGCCTTGAGGTCGGCCCGCGCCACATGCGGCAGGATCAGGTTCTGCTCGTGGCTGACGCGCAGCTCGTCGAAGGAATATTTTTCGGCAATGTCGGCGACCGCTTCCATCTGGCTGTCGGAGGCATCGCCCGGCGTCTCGCCGATGCCCTTGAGCGAGATGGTCACCGCCGCGTAGTCGGGATGGCGATGGGTGACCACATTCTGGTCCAGCCATTCGGAAAAGCTCTTGGAGTCGAGGCGGGCAAGCTTGACCGCCTCATCGCCTTCCGGCCGGTCGACAAGCGGAGGCGGCGCGAAATAGGCGTCGATGGCGCGGATGTCTTCTTCCGGCAGCCTCAGCTCGGCGTCCTTCAACTCCTGCCATTCGGCCTCGACCTGGCGGGTGATCTCCTCGACGCCGGTCTCATGGACCAGGATCTTGATGCGCGCCTTGAACTTGTTGTCGCGACGGCCGTAGAGGTTGTAAACGCGCAGGATCGCCGTGCAGTAGGACAACAGATCCGCTTCGGGCAGGAAATCGCGGATCTTCTTGGCGACCATCGGCGTGCGGCCCTGGCCGCCGCCGACATAGACGGCGAAACCGAGCTCGCCGGCAGCGTTCTTCTTCAGATGCAGGCCGATGTCGTGCGTCTGGATGGCGGCGCGGTCGCGCTCGGCGCCGGTCACCGCGATCTTGAATTTTCGCGGCAGGAACGAGAATTCCGGATGCACCGACGACCATTGCCGCAGGATTTCGGCATAGGGGCGCGGATCGGCAACCTCGTCAGCGGCGGCGCCGGCGAAGTGGTCGGCGGTGACGTTGCGGATGCAATTGCCGCTGGTCTGGATGGCGTGCATCTCGACGCTTGCCAGATCGGCCAGGATCGCCGGGATGTCCGACAGCGCCGGCCAGTTGAACTGGATGTTCTGGCGCGTCGTGAAATGGCCGTAACCCTTGTCGTATTTGCGGGCGATGTGGCCGAGCATGCGCAGCTGCTTGCTGTTCAGCGTGCCGTAGGGCACCGCGATGCGCAGCATGTAGGCATGCAGTTGCAGATAGACGCCGTTCATCAGCCGCAGCGGCCGGAACTGGTCCTCGGTGATCTCGCCGGCAAGGCGCCGCGCGACCTGGTCGCTGAACTCGGCGACGCGGGCCTTGACGAAATCGTGGTCGAACTCATCATAACGGTACATATTCAGGTCTTTCCGGGCGCGTCCGCCCGTTATTTTCTTCGTTCGAGCATGATCGGGATCATGCTTGGGTCATCTATGCCGCGCGTGCGGCTTGCGGACGGGCCTGCTTGCCCAGGTCGTTGCGGGTGGTCGGGCCGGCGGCACGGATCTTTTCACGCAGCCGGACCGCTTCGACCGTGCCGTTGGCCACGGTCACGTCTATCAGGTTGACGTCGACCACTTCGTTGTTGGCGGAGGCCTTGGCGCCGATCGCCTCCAGCCGGTCCTCGGCCGCCTTGTCATGGGCGATGTCGGCATGGTCGATAGTCTCGGCCCAGCCGCCATTGGCGTACCAGACGGCTATGCCGTCGGCGAGGCGGTTCGCGGTCAGGACTTTCATTGGTTCACTCCTTGCGCGGCAGCACGGGCCACGCTTTCCTGCCTGTGTGCCGCCAGTGGCTCGGACCGTTCGAAATTGGCGCCGGCGACCGCGTCGCCGATGATGGTCATCACCGGGCCGCTGAGGTCGGCACGCGCCTCCAGCGATGGCAGGTCGGCGAGCGTGCCGTGGAAACGGCGGCGGCTGGCAAGGCTGGCATTCTCGACCACGGCGACGGCCGTATCCGGCGACAGGCCGGCTTCGATCAGCCGGCCGGCGACCTCTGCAGCGACCGAGCGGCCCATATAGACGGCGACCGTCGCGCCGGAAATAGCGAGCTTTGCCCAATCTGGCAGCGAATTTCCCTTGAGGTCATGGCCGGTGGTGAACACCATCGACGACGACACGCCGCGCAGCGTCAGCGGCAGTTCGAAATCGGCGGCGGCGGCGAAGGCCGCGGTGACGCCCGGAACCACTTCGTAGGCGACGCCGGCATCGCGAAGTGCCGCCATCTCCTCGCCGGCCCGGCCGAACACCAGCGGGTCGCCGGACTTCAGCCGCACGACACGCTTGCCGGCGTGGCCAAGCTCGACCAGCAGCGCATTGATCTCGGCCTGGCTCTTGGAATGGCAGCCCTTGCGCTTGCCGACCGGCAGGCGCTCGGCATCGCGGCGGCCCATGGCGACGATCGCCTCCGGCACCAGCGCGTCATGGACGATCACGTCGGCTTCCATCAGCAGGCGATGGGCGCGCAGCGTCAAAAGGTCCTCGGCGCCCGGACCGGCGCCGACAAGCGCGATATGGCCCGATGCCGGTTCTTTCGAAAGCAGCAGGCCGACGGCCGCATCATGCGCCTGCGAAAGCTCGCCGGCCTCGACAGCGCGGGCCGGCGCGCCGCCAAAGAAATCGCTCCAGAAGCGGCGGCGGGCGTTGCCCTTCGGCAGCAGTCTTTCGGCGGTGTCGCGAAACGATGCGGCGAGAGTTGCGAGCGGACCGAGCGAGGGCGACAGCATGCGGTCGATGCGGCTGCGCAGCATCTGCGCCAGCACCGGGCCGGCACCTTCCGTGCCGATGGCAATGGCGACCGGCGCGCGGTTGACCAGTGCCGGCGTGAAGAAATCGCATAGCTCCGGCCGGTCGACGGCATTGACCGGAATGCCCAGCCGGCGCGCATCCCCGGCAACGCGGCGATCGAGCGCCTCGTCGCCGCTGGCGGCAAACACCATCACCGCACCATTGAGATGTGCTGCATCATAGGCCTCGGCGATGTGGGCGGCCCCCGTCTCGGCGATAAAGGCCAGCAGCTCCGGGCTTGTTTCATCGCTGACGATGCGCAGCACAGCGCTCGACTGCGCGAGCAGCCGCGCCTTGGCCAGCGCTTCCTCTGCGCCGCCGACGATGGCTATGGCTTCGCCCTCGACCCGCATGAAGACGGGAAAGGCATTGAGCTTGGGCGTGGCTTGCGGCATGACGAGCGGAATCCTGGAACCGTTTGTCAGTTCTACGCGGGGGCGCGAAAAACCAGAAGGCACCCACTCGCGCATCGCTTCGTAGCAGGCAATCTCTTTTCTGCAAGCATGAAGGCCAAGAGAAAAATATTCCACATTCAAATGCGGAGCAGATTGAAGCTGCTGTTGCAGCCCTTGATCCGCTGCCTTTCTAGCGCCTGGAGGAGCTAACCACAAAACAGATTTTTCTAAATTCTATCAATTTAGTAGATTAAGCCGCCGGATGCTGACCGAGCGATCGACGGCAGCCCCGCGCTCTCGCCGGCCCTTGTCGGAATACCGGGTCCGAGTACCGGAACATTCCCGCCTCGGCACGCGTTTGCACTAGGGCCCAAGCCCGGTCATGCCCCTACGGCAAAGGCTTGGCGATGGGCTTGAAAAATCAAAAAAGGAGCGCCCCATGAGCAACGTCAGACTGAAACGCGGACTGTGGATCGTGGTGGCAGATGGCGAAAAGGCGCTGTTCCTCGAGAACCGTGGAGACGTCCAATATCCCGACCTTCAGGTCGTGCACGAGATGGAGCAGGAAAATCCGGCAACCCGAGAACAGGGCACGGACCGCCCCGGCCGCTACAGCGACGGCCCTTCCGTCCACCGCAGTGCGGTCGAGGACACCGACTGGCACCGTCTCGGCAAGGAGCGTTTTGCCGAAGAGATTGCCGACAGGCTCTACAAGCTCGCGCATCGCGGCAGCTTCAAGGAGATCGTGCTGATCGCGCCGCCGCCGGTGCTGGGCGACATGCGCAGGAAGCTGCACAAGGAGGTCACCGACAAGATAACGGCCGAAATTCCAAAGACGCTGACCAACCACAGCATACCCGATATCGAGAACCTGCTGCAGGCGACCTGATCGGCATCGGCGGCGTCAACCGCCGCCAGACTTGAACACGCCGCCCGCGATGCTGACAAATCCTGCCGGCTCGCTCGCCTGGAAAGCCTTCTACACGTGCTGGCCGCCATTGATGTGTATTTCCGAGCCGGTCACGTAGGACGCCTGCTGCGAGCACAGGAAGAAGATGATGTCGGCGACTTCCGCCGTGGTGCCCAGCCTTCTCAGCGGAATGGTCTCGACGATTTTTTCGGTGCCCGGCGACAGGATCGCGGTGTCGATCTCGCCCGGCGCAATCGCATTGACGCGAATGCCGTGCGGGCCGAAATCATGCGCCATCTCGCGGGTCAGCGAGCCGAGTGCTGCCTTCGACGTCGCATAGGCGGTACCGGCGAAGGGGTGCACCCGGGTGCCGGCGATCGAGGTGACGTTGACGATCGAGCCCTTGGCCGACGCCAGCTCCTTGAACAGTCCGCGCGCCAGCATGATCGGGGCAAAGAAATTCACCTGGAAGACGTCGCGCCAGACATGCATCGGCGTGTCGATCGAGTTCATGCGGCTGTTGCCGTCCTTGAGCTTCGGCGAGATGCCGGCATTGTTGACCAGCGCATGCAGCTGCCCGCCATGCGCCTCCAGCCGGTGGCGGATCTCGGAGATGGCGATGCCGACATCCTCCTGGTCGGCGAGGTCGACCTTGATATGGTCTTCCGGGCCGGCCGGCCACGGGCAGTCCTCGGCAAAGGCCTGGCGCGAGCAGGTGATGACGCGCCAGCCTTCGCGTGAAAAGCGCTTGACCGTGGCGTGGCCGATGCCACGGCTGGCGCCGGTCAGCACAATGGTCTTTCTGGTGTCGGTCTCTGCCATTCGCGGTCTCCAAACGGGAGATGTAGCGGAACGCGGCAGCGGTGGCGAGGGGGCCTGTTGTTCAGCCGCCTGTCAGGATGTCCAGGATCGACGTCTGCCGCTTCTTGACCGGGCCGCCGACATTGCCGGGCGGCACCGGATGCTTGATCGATGCGGTGGCGCTGTCGACCCCCGGCATGGCCAGGCCGCCGGCATCGACCGTCTCGGCAGGACGCACGGGACGCGAAGCCGGCTGGGTAGCTGCTGCAGGCGGCGCCGATTGGCCAACGGAAGCGACCGGCGCCGGCGGCGCCGTGTCGGACGGTATGTCGTCCGGGACGATGGTGTCGGGCGGCGTCGACTTCCAGGTTCCAGGCAGCGGCCGCACCGGCACGCCCTCATGCGCGGCGACCATGAACTCGTGCCAGGCCTGCGCCGGCAGCGCGCCGCCGGTGACCTTCTTCATCGCGCTGCCGTCATCATTGCCGAACCAGACGCCGGTGGTCAGATTGGCTGTATAGCCGATGAACCAGGCGTCGCGCGAATTCTGGCTGGTGCCGGTCTTGCCGGCCGCCGGCCAGGCGAACGCCGCCTTCCTGGCCGTGCCGATCTCGACCGTGCCGGTCATCATCGAGTTCATCATGCCGACAACATCGGGATTGACGACCCGCGGCGCACCGCCGCCATTGTTTTCGTAGAGCACCTTGCCGTCGCTCGTCGTGACGCGGCGGATGAAATGGATGTCGGGCTTATAACCGCCATTGGCAAAGGGAACATAGGCCGAGGTCAGTTCCAGCGGCGTCACTTCCGAGGTGCCGAGCGCGATCGATGTGTTGGCCGTCAGCTCGGACTGGACGCCCATGCGGTGCGCCGCCTCGACCACCGCATTCGGCCCGACTTCCATGGTCAGCTGCGCGGCAACCGAATTCAGCGATTTTGCCAGCGCCGTCGCCAGCGTCACCTTGCCGAAATATTTGCCGCCGTAATTGTCGGGCGTCCAGTTGCCGATCTTGATCGGCGCGTCGTTGCGCACGCTGTCCGGCGTGCGGCCGGATTCCAGCGCCGCCATGTAGACGAACGGCTTGAACGCCGAGCCCGGCTGCCGGCGCGCCTCCGAGGCGCGGTCGAACTGGCTGGTCGAATAGTCGTAACCGCCGACCATCGCGCGCACCGCGCCGGAATTGTCGATCGACACCAGCGCGCCCTGGCTGACATTGAGCTTCTTGCCGCTCTGATCGATCAGCCGGCGGATCGATTGCTCGGCGAGTTTCTGCAGCGTCAGATCGACGGTCGTGTCGACGACGATATCGCGGCGCACGTCGCCGATCAGGTCGGGCAGTTCTTCCATGATCGTATCGGCGACGTAGTTTTCCGAGCCGGTCCAGTAGGACGGCGCGCGTGTCGCCGGCGCGCTCATCGCCGTGGTCTGCTCCTTTGCGCTGATCTTGCCCTCGTCGCGCATCGCGGCGAGCACCAGCTGCGAGCGCTGCTCGGCCGCCTTCGGGTCGCGCGCCGGCGACAGCCGCGACGGCGCCTTGAGCAGGCCGGCGAGAAGGGCGGCCTCCGACAGCGTGACGTCACGCGCGCTCTTGCCGAAATAGCGGCGCGAGGCCGCTTCGACACCATAGGCGCCAGAGCCGAAATAAACCCGGTTGAGGTACATTTCGAGGATCTGGTCCTTCGTATGCTTGTGCTCCAGCCACAGCGCCAAGAGCACTTCCTGCACCTTGCGTTCCAGCGTGCGGTCCGGCGTCAGGAACAGGTTCTTGGCCAGCTGCTGGGTCAGCGTCGAGCCGCCCTGCGAAAAATGCCCGCCCAGCACATTGGTCACCATGGCCCGGGAAAGGCCGATCGGGTCGATGCCGAAATGCGAATAGAAACGGCGATCTTCGATGGCGATGACGGCCTCGGGAATATAGAGCGACATTTCGTGCAGGCCGACGGCCTCGCCGCCGCTCATGCCGCGATTGCCAAGCAGCTGGCCGTCGACCGAGACGATCTTGATGTTGGGGGCGCGATCGGGAATGGCCCAGGTGGTGGCCGCCGGCATTTTCGCGCCGTAATAGACGACGATGCCGGCAGTGGCGATGCCGCCCCAGATGGCCAGCACGAAGCACCAGTAGAACAGCCGGGCAAGCACGCCGAACACGCCGCGCCGGCTTTTGCCGCGCCCGCCGCGCGGCGGCTTGGCCTTGGACGATTTGCGCTTTGCAGCGGCTTTTCGGTTGCTCGGCACGACGCGGTCCTCCTCGCTTACCGAAAAACCCGCCGAGGATCTCGCCCCCGGCGATGCCTCGAAGCTGGGCTCGATGCGGCTGTCTTTCCGGTTCGCCATGCGCTGTGCTGTCTTCCCCATGCCTATGGCGTTGGGGTTGAAGACTAGATGCGGCGGTTTAAAGGCGGGTTAAGTCGGGAAAAATCGAAATAAACTGTATTCAGTCGCTTGCCGAACGGCTGCGGCCCGCGACAGCGCCAAAGCCGGAAATGAAAAACCCGCCTCGGCGGGCGGGTCGCTGGAGCCAATGAGCACCATAGCGAAATTAGTAGCATAGCTGCCGGCACAAAGCAAGAACAAAATATGCTTTGCCTCAGAATAATCACTTCAGTTCGGCGGTTGCGACAACCCTCAGTCGTCGGCATCCGGGTCGTCGGAGGCCGGCCGCCAGCGGATCGGCTCGATCTTCCTTTGCGTATGGCCGTCGGTATAGGCCCACCAGCCGGCGTCGCTTTCGTCCCAGTCGCCGCCGGCCGCCTTCAGCCGGTCGAGCGAACGGTATTGCGCGATGCTCTCGTTCATCACGCCGTCGCTATCCTGCCAGTAGACGGTGACCTTGGAACCGTCCTTCGGTGCCGTTTCGATTGATTTTCGGGCAGCCATTTCAGTTCCTCCCGGCCGACGGCGTTAAAGTGCCAGAGGGCCATCAGCTGTGGGCGAAGATGTCCTCTTCATCCCAGCCCATCAGGTCGAGTTTCGCACGCGTCGGCAGGAAGCGGAAGCAGGCATCGGCTTCCCTGGTCCGGTTGTCGCGCGCCAGCCGCGCGCTGAGCACGTCGCGCAGCCGGTGCAAATAGAGCACGTCGGAGGCGGCATATTCGAGCTGCTCGGGCGACAGCGTCTCGGCGGCCCAGTCCGATGATTGCTGCGCCTTCGATAGGCCGACGCCGAGAAGCTCGAAGCAGATGTCCTTGAGCCCGTGCCGGTCGGTGTAGGTGCGCGTCAGCCGCGACGCGATCTTGGTGCAGAACACCGGCTCCGGCATGACGCCGAAAGCGTTGTAGAGCACGGCGAGATCGAAGCGGCCGTAATGGAACAGCTTGGTGATGCTGCGGTTCTTCAGCAGGCTGACGAGGTTCGGCGCCTTCTTCTGGCCGGGCGCGATCTGGATGACGTCGGCCGAGCCATCGCCCGGCGAGATCTGCACGACGCAGAGCCGGTCGCGATGCGGGTTCAGCCCCAGCGTCTCGGTGTCGATGGCGACCGCCCCGACATCGTAATGCAGCAGGCCGGGCAGATCGTTTTTGTGGAAACGTATGTCGCTCATCGTCTTCTCCGGTCGCGGCCCCGTGCAGCGATGCGCGACGGACCGTGCCCGTCCTTGCCGCGATCCGGCGAAAAATCAACAAAAACTTGAGTCTGGCGCAATTTCAGCGTGTCAGCGCCTCTAGAATGCGCGCCCAGGAGCGCTGGCCCTTGTGGAAGGAACTCATCTCGTACTTCTCGTTCGGCGAGTGGATGCGGTCGTCGTCGAGACCGAAACCGACCAGCAGCGATTCCATGCCGAGATAGGTCTGGAAATCGCCGACCACCGGGATCGAGCCGCCGCTGCCGGTCACCACCGCCGGCTTCGGCCATTCGTCGGATAGCGCCTGCTTGGCCTTGGCGAGGAAGGGCGAGTCGTAGGAAAGCTGGATCGCCGGCGAGCCGCCATGCGGATGAAATTCGACCGAGCAGTCGGCCGGAACGCGCTCCCTGGCGAATGCCTGGAAGGCGGCGCGGATTTTTGCCGGATCCTGTTTGTGGACCAGGCGGAAGGAGACTTTTGCCGAGGCTTGCGCGGCGATCACCGTCTTGAAGCCCTTGCCGGTATAGCCGCCGATAATGCCGTTGAACTCGGCCGTCGGTCGCGCCCAGGTGAGCTCGAGCACCGAGCGGCCCTTTTCGCCGGACGGAATCGACAGGCCAATCGGGCCGAGGAAGGTCTCGGCCGTCTCGCCGAGCGACAGCCACGACTGCAATATCTGCGACGGCGTTTCCTCGACGCCGTCATAAAAACCTGGAATGGTGACGTGACCATCCGCATCGTGGAGGTCGGCCAGGATCTTTGCCAGGATGCGGATCGGATTGGCGGCCGCACCGCCATAGAGCCCGGAATGCAGGTCGCGGTCTGCGGCGCTCACCGTGATCTCCTCGCCGACCAGCCCGCGCAGCGAGACGCAGATCGACGGCGTATCGCGGTCCCACATGCCGGTGTCGCAGACCAGCGCGAAATCGGCCCTGAGCTCATCTGCGTTCGCCTCGAGAAACGGTTTCAGCGACGGCGATCCGGACTCCTCCTCGCCCTCGAACAGGATTGTGATTCGGCACGGCAATCCGCCATGCACCTGCTTCCACGCGCGGCAGGCCTCGACGAAGGTCATCAGCTGCCCCTTGTCGTCGGCCGCGCCGCGTCCGGTGATCACCTTGTGGCCGGGCTCGATCTCCCTGACCGCCGGCGCGAACGGGTCGCTTTCCCACAGCTCGATCGGATCGACCGGCTGGACGTCGTAATGGCCGTAAAACAGCAGATGCGGCGCGCCCGCCGGCCCATCGTGATGCGCGACCACCATCGGATGCCCCGGCGTGTCGCGCACGCTGGCGTCGAAGCCGATCAGCTTGAGCTCGGCGACCAGCCATTCGGCGGCCTTGCGGCAGTCGGCGGCATAGTCCGGATCGGTGGAGATCGACTTGATGCCGAGCAGGCCGAACAGGCGTTCCAGGCTCTGGTCGAAGTTCTTGTCTAGGCGGTCGAGAACAGGGGAAACTGCGGACATCTGGCGGGGCCTTTCGATTCTGGCGGCGAATCTAGAGCCCATACGGCGAAACGGAAAGCCCGCGACCGTTAGGCCACAAGGCAGGATCTTATCGAAAGGCAAAAAAATGCCGCCGTGGTGGAGGGGGAACCACGGCGGCCTTACTCGAAACGATGCGGCAGCCCGGAGAGGGGGGATAGGCTGCCGCAAGTGTCCGGGATAGGCGGGGGACGGGCCTTGCTCCGGACTTCGGCGAAAACTGCCGATGGCGTTTATCTGTGTCTGCGAACGTGGCGATTCAAGGGCACAAAAATTACACTTTTGTAACATAGGCGTGAGCGAACAAAGCTCCGGCCAGGCCGGCAGGGCCGGCCAAGCTCGCACGCCATTTGTCAGGGTGTTGCCGGAACCCTTGGCGGAAGCCGCCTTTGGCATGGACCGCGGCGCTGCGCCGCGCTATCCCTCGTGCCATGAAAAAAGGCGATCATCTCTTCCTTGTCGACGGCTCCGGTTACATCTTCCGTGCCTATCACGCGCTTCCGCCGCTGTCCCGCAAGTCCGACGGGCTGCCGACCAGTGCCGTGCTCGGCTTCTGCAACATGGTCTGGAAGCTGACGCAGGACGCCCGCAACACCGATGTCGGCATCGTGCCGACGCATTTCGCCGTGATTTTCGATTATTCGTCGAAGACCTTCCGCAACGACCTCTACCCCGAATACAAGGCCAACCGCTCGGCGCCGCCGGAAGATTTGATCCCGCAATTCGGCCTGATCCGCCAGGCGACCAGGGCCTTCAACCTGCCATGCCTTGAGACGGAAGGCTACGAGGCCGACGATTTGATCGCCACCTATTGCCGGCTTGCCTGCGAAGCCAGCGCCGACACCACCATCATCTCTTCCGACAAGGACTTGATGCAACTGGTCGGCCCAACGGTTGCCATGTACGACCCGATGAAGGACCGCCAGATCGGCGTTCCCGAGGTGATCGAGAAATGGGGCGTGCCGCCACAGAAAATGATCGACCTGCAGGCGCTGACCGGCGATTCGGTCGACAATGTGCCGGGCGTGCCCGGCATCGGGCCGAAGACGGCGGCGCAATTGCTCGAACAGTTCGGCGACCTCGACACGCTGCTCGCCCGCGCCGGCGAGATCAAGCAGGACAAGCGGCGCGAATCGATCATCGCCAATGCCGACAAGGCGCGCATCTCGCGTGACCTGGTGACGCTGAAGAACGACGTGCCGGTGACCGAAGGGCTCGACGAGTTCGTGTTGCACGCGCCGGACGGCCCAAGGCTGATCGGCTTTCTCAAGACCATGGAATTCTCGACGCTGACCCGCCGCGTGGCCGAAGCGACCGGAACCGACGCGGGCGACGTTCCAGCCACCCCCGTCACCATAGAGCGTGCCGATACCGCGCATGGCCCCGATATGGGTTTTGGCGCGCCCGCGGCCGCCGAGAGCGCACCGCCGTCGGACAAAGCGGCACTCGAAGCCCCGGCCGCAGCCAAGCAAGGCGACACCCCATCCCTGCTTTCGGCGCTTCGCCTGGAGGCTGCCACCGCCCGCAAGATCGACACCAGCGCCTACGCCTGCATCCGCGACGCCGCGACGCTGAAGGTCTGGATCGCCGAGGCGATGGAGAGAGGCATCGTCGCCTTCGACGTTAAGACCTCCTCGCCCGATCCGATGCGGGCCGAACTGATCGGCCTTGCCATGGCCGTCGCGCCCGGCCACGCCGCCTACGTGCCGCTTGCCCACAAAAACGGCAATGGCGACCTGCTCGGCGGCGGCGCGGTCGAAAACCAGATCCCGATCCGCGACGCGCTGGCGTTGCTCAAGCCGCTGCTCGAGGACAAATCCGTCCTCAAGATCGTGCACGACATGAAATACCGCCTTGTCGTCATGAGCCGTCACGGCATCGAGATCGGCCCCTATGACGACACCATGCTGATCTCCTACGTGCTTGAGGCCGGCACTCATGGTGGCCATGGCCTGGAGGCGCTGGCCGATAAATGGCTCGGCCACGCGACCATTCCGCTGAAGGAACTGGCCGGTTCGGGAAGAAGCTTCGTCGGCCTCGATCAGGCCGACCTCGGCAAGGCGACGGCTTACGGGGCCGAGCACGCCGACGTCGCGCTCAGGCTCTGGCAGGTGCTGAAGCCACGGCTTGCCGCCAAGGGCCTGGTCTCGGTCTATGAACGGCTGGAACGGCCGCTGGTGCCGGTCCTGGCACGGATGGAGCAGCGCGGCATCTCCGTCGACCGGCAGATCCTGTCGCGGCTCTCCGGCGAACTGGCACAGGGTGCCGCACGGCTCGAGGACGAGATCTACCAGCTGGTCGGCGAACGCATCAACATCGGCTCGCCAAAACAGCTCGGCGACATCCTGTTCGGCAGGATGGGTCTGCCCGGCGGTTCAA
This sequence comes from Mesorhizobium sp. M0590, assembly GCF_040320905.1. Taxonomy (NCBI): domain Bacteria; kingdom Pseudomonadati; phylum Pseudomonadota; class Alphaproteobacteria; order Hyphomicrobiales; family Phyllobacteriaceae; genus Mesorhizobium; species Mesorhizobium sp. M0590. The sequence continues at coordinate 61,680 of NZ_JAMYQN010000008.1, read as the reverse complement.
AAACCAAGACCGGCCAGTGGTCGACCTCGGCGCAGCTTCTCGAAGACCTCGCCGCCGAAGGCCACGAATTGCCGCGTAAGATCGTCGACTGGCGCCAGCTGACCAAGCTGAAATCGACCTATACCGATGCGCTGCCCGGCTTCATCCATCCCGACACCAAGCGCGTCCACACCTCCTACGCGCTTGCCGCGACGACGACCGGACGGCTGTCGTCCTCGGATCCCAATCTGCAGAACATTCCGGTACGCACCGTCGAGGGGCGAAAGATCAGGACGGCCTTCATTGCCGACAAGGGCAACAAGCTGGTTTCCGCCGACTACAGCCAGATCGAATTGCGCGTGCTGGCCCACGTCGCCGAAATCCCGCAGCTCAAGCAGGCCTTCGCCGACGGCGCCGACATCCACGCCATCACCGCGTCCGAAATGTTCAACGTGCCGGTCGAGGGCATGCCTTCGGAAGTGCGCCGCCGTGCCAAGGCGATCAATTTCGGCATCATCTACGGCATTTCGGCCTTTGGCCTCGCCAACCAGCTGTCGATCGCGCGCGAGGAAGCCGGCGACTACATCAAGAAATATTTCGAGCGCTTCCCCGGCATCCGCGACTATATCGATGCGACCAAGGCCTATGCCCGCGAGCACGGCTTCGTCGAGACCATTTTCGGCCGCCGCATCCACTATCCGGAAATCAGATCGTCAAATCCTTCGGTCCGTGCCTTCAACGAGCGCGCCTCGATCAACGCCCGCCTGCAGGGCACCGCGGCCGACATCATCCGCCGCGCCATGATCCGTATGGACGATGCCCTGGAAAAAGCCAGGCTTTCCGCCCGCATGCTGCTGCAGGTGCATGACGAGCTGGTCTTCGAGACCATCGAAGCCGAGGTCGAGGCGACGATCCCGGTCGTGTGCCACGTCATGGAGAACGCGGCCATGCCGGCGGTGTCGATGTCGGTGCCGCTGCACGTCGACGCCCGCGCCGCCAACAACTGGGAAGAGGCGCATTAGGGCGGGGACGGATATCGACTTCCTGTTGAGGAGCCCCAATATTCTGATGTGGCCTACCTTCATCAGCCTACGCGCCCGTTGAGCCATCTTTTCTCAAGGTTCACGAAAAGCAGCGGTGTGGTATACTGCCCCCATGATCACGAAGACACTCGAGAACCTGGTAAAGCACGCGGAAGCTTGGCCTCGCGAAGACCAGGAGGAGCTTGCCGACTATGCCCGCGTCATCGAGGCGCGCCGAACCGGAGTGTATGCCACGTCGGAATCAGAGCGCAGCGCCATCACAACGGGACTCGCAGAAGCCGACCACGGCACTTTCGTAGATGAGGATACGGTTCGCGCGGCAGACACCCGCCGCAGACTATGAAGGTCCGATTTACGCGGCAGGCCTTTGCCGAACGCGAGGCGATTTTCAACTACCTCGACGAGCGGGCGCCCCAGGGCGCCCTTTCAGTTGTTTCTCGGATCCAAGCTGGGATTTCGCGACTTGCCGAATTTCCAGAAAGTGGCCACGCGACCGATATTCCTGGCGTTCGCGTTCTCTTCATAGGTCGCTACCCCTACAAGGTTTTCTATCGTGCCCGTTCCGATGCAATCGAAATCCTGCACATCCGGCATACCTCAAAGAAGCCGGTTGGCTAGGCCGTAAACTAGGTGGAAAGCGGACTTGGGATTTGTGGAAAGCACTCATGGCGTATGTCATGCTAGAACCGCAGTCATCAAGAATGGTTCATGCATGAATTGGGAACAGATAGCATCGGATTTCGCTTGGGACGGCTCATGGCGAGACATCTACGTTCTGAACACGTCTGAGGCAGATTGGCAGGGCGTCTGGAACATCCTCCTGGAATGGACCCCGCCTGCTAGTTTCAGTGTCTCCGGCAAGATCGAGTCGATGCCATTGGGCGTCGAAGCGGCCCTGGAAAGCGAAACAGGCAGCTTACTGTCTTTTTACGTCGGGCCAATTCAGCTTGCATGTCACTTCTTCACCGTTATCGAAATTGAGTTCGACTTCGATCCAAGGCAAGTCAGCGGAAAAACCGAGGTTGAGCACCTTGACCGCTTTATGCGATTGCTCGGTGACGCTACTGGGAAGCAGATAATTCTGACGCAGGAAAATGATCAACAGGCTATCATCGCACGCTACTCTCCCGATCTTGAGAGGGTAGTTTGGACTGCACTTTCATAGCCGAATGTCTGCAACGGGTCGTTTGTTGACTGGCGGCTTCCGCCTCATGGAGGCTATCGCCAAACCATAGGAACCATCGTGAGCCCACCAGCGAGGCGTGAATACTGCCCCGCCGCCTTCGAAGTGTTGCCTTCGGGCTTGCTAAGCCGCTTCAGCCAAACACTTCGCACATGTCCCACGAAACTCGATCACCGCCTTCTTGGCGGCGAAGCCGGTCGAACGCACCCATTCGTCGAGCCGGTGTCCGACATCGTGGTCGGAGAACTCGGTCACCTGGCCGCAGGTGTCGCAGATGGCAAACGCCGTCATCGAATGGCTGTGGTCGTGCGGCTCGGCACAGGCGACGAAGGAATTGAGGCTTTCGAGCCTGTGCACGAAGCCGGATTTCACCAGCGTGTCGAGCGCCCGGTAGACCTGCAGCGGCGCGCGAAAACCGCGCTCGCGCAGTTGGTCGAGCAACGTATAGGCGCTGAGCGGGCCGCTGGCGGCCTCGAGCTTCTCGAGAACGCAAAGCTGGTTCTTCGTCAGTACATCCCTTGCCGCCATGATCCTGTTCCAAGCCGCTCCGTGCCGATCGCTGCCATTTCGCAAGCAGTCGGACCTCTTCCACTGAGATAGCGACGAACTGCCATTTTTGCTACTGTTTCTATTCGCAGCCGGTGGTCGGCTGGCCGGCGGCGCCATATTCAAAATACTGACAAAATCCTCGGCCAGGCTGGCCGTGCTTGGAAATTCGATCGGGCTTGGGGAAGCAATCATGATCAAAGTGACGCGGCGGACGCTGCTTGCCGGCACGTCCGCGCTGGCCGCTGCCGGCCTGGTGCCGTTTCGGGCATTCGCAGCGGCGCGCACCTACCATGCGCTGCTTGTTGCCTGCACCGATTACCCGAACCTGCCGAAGAAAAACTGGCTGATCGGACCGAAAAACGATGCCGGCTTGGTGCGCGATTACCTCCTGGGGAACACGCCCGCGCCGGTAAAATTCCTGGCCGAAAACGTCACGCTGCTCGCCAAGGATGTCGAAGGCGCCAACGGACCGCCGACACATGCGGCGATCAAGGCGGCGTTGGCCGATCTTGCCGCCAAGGTCCAGCGCGACGATTTCGTCTACCTGCATTTGTCCGGTCACGGCGCGCAGCAGCCGGCAGCGAACAAGGGCGACGAGACGGACGGCCTCGACGAGATTTTCTTGCCGTCCGACATCGACAAATGGGTGAACCGCGAAAAGGGCGTGCCCAATGCGCTGGTCGACAACGAGATCGGCACCGCGCTCGACGCTATTCGCGACAAGGGCGCCTTTATCTGGGCCGTGTTCGACTGCTGCCATTCCGGCACTGCGACGCGCGCCGCCGAGGTCGACGACGAGTTGGAACGCAAGGTCGAGTTCGCCGATCTGGTCGGCGGCGACGACGCTGCCAGGGCGGCTGCGGTGAAAGCCTATGACGAGATTGCGTCGGCCGCGCCGCGCGGCTTTGACGAGGACGGGCAGCGCAAGCCGGCCTTCAAGCTGACGCCGACCGGCGCCGAGCCGACCACCAAGGGCAAATTGGTCGCCTTCTACGCGGCGCAGACGGTGGAGACGACGCCCGAGATGCCGCTGCCCAAGGGCACGGCCGATGCACCGCGTTTCGGGCTGTTCACCTTCACCATCCTGTCGAAACTGGCCGAGAACCCCAACATCACCTACCGCCAGCTCGGCCAGGCCGTGCTGCAGCAATATTCGGCGGACGGCCGCACCCGGCCGACGCCGCTGTTCGAAGGGGAACTCGACGCCCGCGTCTTCGGCACCGACAAGACCGACGCGGTCATGCAATGGCCGATCGTCATCGAGAATGACAAAGCCACGATCGGCGCCGGACTGCTGCATCGCCTCACCCCGGGCAGCAGGCTCGCAATATTGCCGTCGGCGCTGTCGCCGCTGTCCGAGGCGCTTGGCTATCTCCAGGTGCAGTCGGCGAAAAACCTGGAAAGCCGGGTCAAGCCGGTCGAGTTCGGCGGCAAGCCGGCGCTCAAGCTGGCCGACATCCCCGCCAATGCCTATGCGCGGCTGGCCGAGCTCGCCGTCGACTACAAGCTCGTGGTCGCGCGGCCGGCAGCGGCCAAAGGCCTCGAGAAAGAGGCCGCGCTGGCGAACTCGGTTCTCGACGAACTGGCGGCCAGGGAGAGCTCAGGGTTCCACATCGCGCTGGTCGAGCCGGGCAGGAGCGCAGATCTGCGTCTCGCAGTGCTGCGCGAGAACGCCATTGCCGGCGCCGCAGAAGATGCCACCGACGCGCCGGCGCTGTGGTTCCTGCCGGCTTCGGGCGACATGACGCTCAAGGGCGGCAGCAAGCCGCCGTTGATCGTCATTCATCCGGACGGCCGCGAAAAATTGATCGAGGCCGCCGCAGGGAATCTGACGAAAATCTTCCGCGCCATCGGACTGTCGAGGCTGGCCGCCGCTTCCGATTATCGGCCGGAAGAGGTCAGCGTCGAGTTCCGGATCAAGCGTTTTGACAGCGACACGCTGCAGCCGATCGAACCGTCGACGGTGCCGCGTGTTTCGCCCGACGATCAGGTCCACGTGCTGGCCAGGAACGGTTCGACCAACCTGGTCGACATCAACGTGCTCTATGTCGGCTCCGACTATTCCATCCAGCATTTTCTTGCCGAGCGCCTGACCGAAGGCGCCGTGCTCGAGGAAGGCCTGTTCAAATTCACCGACACCAGCTTCGGCATGGAGCGGATGATCGCCGTCTTGACCGAAGCACCGCCGCAGAGCGAGAAGCAGGATCTGAGTTTCCTGGCGCAAGAGGGGGTTGTCTCGGTAACGCGCGGACTGGGACAGCCAAGCTTCGCCGACATGCTGGCCGATATCGGCATGGCGCCGGCGACGCGGTCGGCCATGCGGCTGACCGACGACAAGGGGTCGAAGGGCGCCGTGATGATCTTCCCGATGGAGACGGTGCCGCGCGCCTGAGGCGGGGTCAGGTGCCCGGCCGGGCCTCTTGCCTAATCGGCTGATAATGAACATTCTTCGACCGCCGCTGTCGGCGGCCGAACGGAACGGATGAGGGCGTTCGTGAACAGGATCGTATTTTCTTGGCGCGCAACAACCGCCGGCCTTGTCGCCGGGCTGTTGCTGGCCGCGAATGCTTCGGCGGACGAGGCTTGCGGCCTCTGCGCCAAGGAGGTCGTCATCAATTCCGAACTGGCGAGTTGCTTTCTCGACCAGTACGACCAGATCTCCAAAACCGGCAACGCCGCCGTTGTCGTCGATCTCAGCAGTTGCACCTCACGCGGCGTGGTCGAACCATTGCCGTCGCCGAGCAAGGCGCAGGTGGCGCCTGACGTGCAGTTCATCGTTTCGCGGGCGCAGCTGGATTGCCTGAAGAAGAAGCTGGAGGCGCCGGGCATCGTGCTCGACCCGTCCGCCACCATAGAACTGGACAGCTGCGGATGACGAAAGCGGGGGGCAACGCAACGCAGCAGGTAGTGACGGCGCCGGTACCGCAAAAGAAGCCGGTGTCGCTGCCGGAAACCGTCGAAGGCCTGCCGTGGGTGAGCAATCACGAGGTCAAGAAGGAGGCGAACCCGTTCACCGATCGCGACTGGCGCATGCTCGTCTATGCCTGGTCCGGATTGCTGGTGCGCCTGGCGATCATCTTCACCTTGATCTTTTCGGTCTACCAGTTCCTAGCGACCAGGAGCAGAAGCGCGTCGAGCAGACGATGTCGCTGGTCGAGCTCTGGGAAAGCAAGGACTACCAGCAGGCGCAACGGGCCCTCAAGCAACGCCTGGCGGCGCTCAACGCCAAATACGGCAATCTGCTCAGTGCCAATCCGACGCCGACCGAGGAACAGGTGTTCAGGCAGCGCATCGGCATCGAAGCGATGAGCGCAACCGGCGGCGACATGCCGCTTGCCGAGTTCAGCGACAATTTCGACCGCATCGTCTATTTCCTCAACCGCCTTTCCTTCTGCGTCGAAGGCAGGCTGTGCTCGCGTGAGGTCGCCGACTCCTATTTCCGCGACTATGCCGCTTCGTTCTGGAGCTATTTTGCCGGCTATATCGACAAGGAACGCAAGGCCGGTTCACCGACTTTCGCCCAGCCGATCGAGAACTATGTCCGCCAGGCGCCACCCTCGGCCCAGTCCAGATAATTCCCGAAAATGCGAAAGCCGGCGACGGAAATGCTCCGCCGCCGGCCGGTTTTCCGCGACGATCGCGGCGGAAACTCTGCAGGCCTATTTGTACAGGCTGTTGATCCACTGGACGTTGATGGCGTTCAGACGCACGGCTGTGTTGGCATCCGGGCTCTCGGCCACGTTCACGCCGGTGATGACGCGCTGCTTGGAGCCATTGTCGTAGGCATAGACCGAGCTGCCGCTCGATCCTGGATACGTGTCGCAGTCGTACTGGAAATACTCGGTGGCGATGTGTTCGGCGAGCACTTCGCAGGTCGCCTTCCACATCGTGCCCATCGGCTTGTCGCCGGGATAGCCGACGATGTTGGCGGTGAAATCGCCGAGATCCACATAATTGGCATAGCCCAGCCAGCCGAGGTTGGTGCCGACATCCTGCTTCAAGGTGACGATGCCGAGATCCCATGGCACGACCGAGCCGTAAAAGCCCTGGTAATTGTCGATGAAGCCCTGGATGATATAGGCGCTTTCATAGGTGAAGGCGCCGAACGGTGCGTCGTCGGCAGTCTTGCCGTTGAGAGCCGGCACGAACAGGATGTCGTCGAGCCAGGCCTTGTCCTCGTGGCTGTAGAGGCAGTGCGCCGCGGTGAGCACCGTGCGCGGGCCGATCAGTGTTGCCGAACAGCTGCCATAGCTGCCGCTTTTCGATTTGCCTTCGAGGTAGCCGATCGCGGTGAACGGGTAGGTTTTGGTATTCTTGATCTGCTCCCGGTCGTCCGTCCCGAACACCTGGCGGCCGGCCTCTTCGCCTCCGCTCAGCCCGGAATTCTCGGACTTCTGTCCCTCGGCGGGCGCGTTCATTTCCTTGATGACAAGGTCCTTCAGCGTCTCGTTCGGATCGATCTTGATGTCCTTGCCATCGGCGGAGCGGCCGACGATGCCATAGGATTTGACGGCCGTTGCTTCGTCGGTGAGCGGCGCGGCGCGGTTGGCCTCGTCCTCGGTCAGTTTCGGCGGGGCGATCGGTTTCGCCCGGCCGGGCTTGTAATCGCCCGATGTCACATCCCGCATGCTTTCGCCGTTGCCGGCATTGGCGGAACCTGGATCGGCTGCCAAGGCAGGAACCGCCCACATTGCGGTGGAAAGCAACGCGGACGCAATAATGCTATATGTCAGTTTTGTCATGGTGAGACTCTCCCAAAAGTCAGCAAGGACTGGATCAAGATACAGAAATATTGTCGAGATCGTGGTGGCGCAGAAAAATGAAATTGGTTACCGGTACCTTTACCGGGCCATTATTCAGTGCAGCCAGTTTAGGTCCCCGCCAAAAATGCCTGCAACGGTATACTGCCTAAAATAATCCAACATTGGCAACGACAAATTGCTTCCACATAGCCCGTGGGGGGCTATAGGATTTTGGGCGGGTTTGGCTCGACAGCACGACTAGCAGAAATGGTGCTCGGCTTTGTGACGGATCATGCTTCGCCGTGGAGCATGATCTCACCGGCCGGTTCCATTTCAGTGGATCATGCGTCGGCGACTGACCTGTCGGGAACATCGTCTCAGGGGGTTCGAGGTGAAGATCATCCATAGGTTCAGACCGATTGCCGCCGCCGCACTGCTCGGCATCGCGGCGGCCTTGCCGGCCGTCAATTCCGTTCATGCCACGGACGCGGCCGCGCGGCCGGAGGCGGCGATCTCGCCGATGAAACGCGTGGCCGAGGCCAGGGCCAAGGCCAAGGCGGAGAACCCCGACGGCGCCGATCGCGTCTACGGCGGCAAAGAGGCCGAGAAGGGCGCTTACCCGTTCCAGGTGGCATTGTTGACCACCAACAGACTGGACAAAAGCCCGGCCTCGCAGGCGAATGCGCAGTTCTGCGGCGGCAGCCTGATCGCGCCGCAATGGGTGCTGACGGCGGCGCACTGCCTCAATGACGACGGCGAGCCGATTTCGCCTGATATGGTCACCGTGCTCACCGGCGCCACCGATCTCAGCGAGGGCAAGCGCTACAAGGCGGCGGAGATCATCGTCAACGAGGGCTATAGCGAGCAGACGCTGGACAACGATCTCGGCTTGATCCGGCTGGCCGAGCCGGCCGATGCTCCGACCATCAAAATTGCCCGTGAGCCGACACCGGACACCGGTAAGACGACGGTCACCGGTTGGGGCAAGATGCAGGACGGAGCGTTTCCCACCGCGCTGATGGTCGCCGACCTGGACCTCCAGCCGAACGCAACCTGCAACAGCGGCATCAAGGCGATTTATGCGCATGATTTGAAGGCAGCGCTCGGCGAGCTCGCCCGCCGCATGCGTTACTCGGAAAGGGGCATCGAGGCGGCCGCCAACGCGATTGCAGCTGACATGGCCGATCCGCTGACCGGCAACATGATCTGCGCCGGCACCGCAAGCGGCGAGCGCGACGCCTGCAACGGCGACAGCGGCGGACCGCTATTCATGACCGGCGCCGATGGCCCGGTGCAGGTCGGCGTCGTCAGCTGGGGCGAAGGTCCGGCCGACGGCAGCACCGCCTGCGGCCACAAGAACGCCTACGGCATCTACACGCGGCTGGCCAATTACACCGGCTGGATCGAAGAGAAGATGAAGACGGCAGCGCCGGCAGCGCCCAAAGCCCTCGGCACGGCGCAGAAGCCCGCCACGCCCTGACCGGTGTCATTTGCTGAATGACGGCGGGAGCAATCCCGCCGTTTCTGCCCGGAACCTTAGGTTGGGACTAGAACCAGCGATCGCGGCGCTGGTCTGTGGCGGCCAAGGCGAGGCCCAGTAGCGCCCCTACGGCCGCTCCGAGTATGAAGGCGGACGATATTGTGCCGGGATTCTCCTGGACAACCCCGGACACTGTCTGCGCCCTGTTGCGCAGGGCTTGTGCCGTCCGCGAGGCGCGCTCAGCAGCGTTGCCATACCAATCGCCGGCGTCCTCAATCGCCTCTTCCGCGCGTTCGGCCAAGGTTCGGTTGATCTTGTTGATCTCGCGCCTCAGCTGCGCGACCTGCTTCTCCAGGGCTTCCTGAGCTTCACGTTGAGTCATCTTCGGTGCTGCGGATTCGTTCGGTTCGTCGGCCATTGTAATCTCCTTTGCTCAGGCTCGGCTCAACGGCCGGCCCACTGTGCAGGTTCCTCCGCAAAACGCGTATGTCCGGTGTTTGTTCGGTGAGAAACCGGCTTTTGTCCGGCATGTCTGCGAATTCGGCATCAACATCGGATCGTTCCGGCGCTCCCCGCGTTGGTGAAAACGCCACAAGGGAGGAACCGCCATGGACGACGATCGGCATGAAAAAATTCGGCAGCGAGCCTATGAAATCTGGGTGCGCGAGGGCCGCCCGCACGGCGCACATGAGCGTCATTGGCAGCAGGCGAAACATGAGCTTGACCTCGACGACGCGACAACGGTGCCGGCAGATGATGGCGCGGCCGAGCACGGTCCCACTGGAACGATCGCCAGTTCCGACGTTCTGACGGTCGAGGCACTGGCGATGCGCACCGGGATAACCGGTGATCAGGCGCAAGAGCTGATCGACAGGCTTGGCAACGACAGAGCGACGCTCGAGGAAGCCGCGCGGAACCTCAAGGCAGCCGAAGGTTAGCCGCTGGCCACCGTGTCGAAGACAGCTACCAGTTCGCGCTGCCGCGTCTTTTCGATGAAACCGGACCGCAGACCGTCGTCGCCTACTTCCTCGGCGGCCCCTTGCGCTCGGCCGATGCCGCCCAGAGGTTGATGTCCGACTCGCGGGCAAAGGTGTCGATCTCGGCGAGCTCGGCATCGCTGAAGTCGAGCGCCTTCAGCGCGCCGACGCAATCCTCGACCTGTTCCGGCCGGCTGGCGCCGATCAGCGCCGACGTCACCCTGCCCCGGCGCAGCACCCAGGCCAGCGCCATCTGCGCCAGCGTCTGGCCGCGGCGACGGGCGATGACGTTCAGCGCCTCGATATTGGCGACGGACTTGTCGTTGATGAATGCCGGGCGCAGCGACTTGCCCTGGCTGGCGCGGCTGCCATCGGGGATGCCGCCGAAATATTTGTCGGTCAGCATGCCTTGCGCCAGCGGCGAGAACACGATGGAGCCGACGCCAAGCCCCTCAAGCGTATCGAGCAGGCCGTCATCCTCGACCCAGCGGTTGAGCATCGAATAGCTCGGCTGATGGATCACGCAAGGCGTGCCGAGCTGCTTCAATATGTCGGCGGCCTCGCGTGTTCGCTGGGAATTGTAGGAGGAAATGCCGGCATAGAGCGCCTTGCCCGAGCGCACCGCATGATCGAGCGCGCTCATCGTCTCCTCCAGCGGGGTGTCAGGGTCGAAGCGGTGCGAATAGAAGATGTCGACATAGTCGAGCCCCATCCGCTTCAGGCTCTGGTCGAGGCTGGCCAGCACATATTTGCGGCCGCCCCATTCTCCATAAGGCCCTGCCCACATTTCGTAGCCGGCCTTGGTCGAGATGATCAGCTCGTCGCGATAGCCGGCAAAGTCCTTCCGCAGGATCTCGCCGAACGCCCGCTCCGCCGAGCCGGGCGGCGGGCCGTAATTGTTGGCGAGGTCGAAATGCGTGATGCCGAGGTCGAAGGCCTTGCGCGTAATCGCCTGCTTGGTTCTATGCGGCGTGTCGTCGCCGAAATTGTGCCACAGCCCAAGCGAGATCGCCGGCAGCTTCAAGCCGGAGCGCCCGCAGCGATTGTAGATCATCTTTTTGTAGCGGTTCTCGGCGGGGACATAGGGCATGGGAAATCCTCATATCTCATATCGAAACGCGCCCGACGGCTGCCGACGCGATGACGGGCAAGTCGGCTCCAGCCTCACCCTTAGCCTCTCCCCGCGCAAACGGGGAGAGGCTGTTGCGGTCCTTGGGAGGTGCGCCGCCTACTTCGTTTTCTTCTTCGCCAGCAGCTCCTTCGCCGCCTTGACGCCGAGTGCCGCGGGCCGCTCGCAGCTGGTCTGCATGGCAACGAACTTTCCGGTCTCGCCCGAGCGCAACAGGCCGGTCATGACGTCGACGGCATGCAGCGCCAGTTCCATCGAGCAGCGGTGCGGCCTGCCTTCGGTAATCGCTATCGCCATGTCGGCAAGGCCGGCGGTGCGGTAGTTGGCCATCATGCCTTGCGAATGCATCTCGTTGGGCACGCCGAACGGATGCGGCCATTTCGGCAGCTTCTTCACCGGTTTGGCGGCTTCGGTGTAGCGCACTTCGCCGCCGAAGAAGTTCGGATCCGGCACGAACACCGTGCCCGCCTCGCCATAGAGTTCCATCGGCGCGTGGCCATGGCTCCAGACATCCCAGCTGGTGTTGAGCGTCACCACGGCGCCGTTCTCGAATTCCAGCACGCCGTGGATCGTCGTCGGCGTGGAGACCGGGATCTTTTCGCCGGCGCGCGGCTTCGAGCTGATGATGCGTTCCGTCATCGGGATCGAAGCGAAGGCGGCGACCCGCTTCACCGCCCCGATCAGCTGGATCAGGTTGGTGATGTAATAGGGTCCGATGTCGAGCACCGGCCCGGCGCCCGGCTGGAAGAAGAAGTCCGGATTGGGGTGCCAGTGCTCCATGCCATGGCTCATCACATGACAGGTGCCGCTGGTGATCCTGCCGAGCCTGCCGGTGTCGATCAGGTCGCGGACAAGCTGGTGCGCGCCGCCGAGGAAGGTGTCGGGCGCCGAACCGATGCGCAGCCCCTTGCTTTCCGCCCGTTTTTTCAGGTCGAGCCCTTCCTTGACCGACAGCACGAAGGGCTTCTCCGAATAGACGTGCTTGCCGGCGTCGAGGATCTGCTTCGACACCTCGTAATGCACCGCCGGAATGGTCAGGTTGACGATGATGTCGATATCGTCGGCCTTGAGCAGCCCCTCGACGGTCTCGGCGCGCAGTTTGAACTCTTTTGCCCGCGCTTTCGCCGCTTCCATGTTGATGTCGGCGCAGGCGCGCATCTCGATGCCGCGAAACAGCGGCGCCAGCGAGAAATACGCCTTCGAGATGTTGCCGCAGCCGATAACGCCAATGCCAAGTTTTGTTGCCATGCTGGTGTGCTCCTAATAGGTCTTGGCGGCTGCGATCGAGCGGCGGGCGAAGCGCTCGATATCGTTGGGATTGTCCTGTTCCATGACGTAGTATTTTGCGGCGCTTTTGGCGCGCAGCGCCTTGATCAGGCCGGGCCAGTCGATGGTGCCGTGGCCGACATCCGACCAGCCGTCCTCGTCGAGGCCCTCGCCCGGCTTGGCCAAGTCCTTGACATGGACGGCGACGATGCGCTTGCCGTGCTTCTCGATCCAGGGCAGCGGATCGACGCCGCCGCGCACCACCCAGGCGACGTCCATCTCCCAGCCGATGTCGGGCGCGGAGGACAGGATATGGTCCTGCGGCACCGAGCCGTCGGCAAGCGCCTTGAACTCGAAATCATGGTTGTGCCAGGCAAAGCCATAGCCGGCTTTCCTGGCCGTCTCGCCGACCTTGGCCAGGCGTTCGCCGAAGCCGCGCCAGCCGGCTGTGTCGGCCGGTCTGAACTCGGCGTTCAGGAACGGGCAGATGAGCAGCGTGATGCCGAGCGCGTCGGCCGTCCTGCGCACGCCGTCGAAATCCTTCTCGAGCGCGTCGATCGAGAAATGCCCGGTCGGCATGGCAAGGCCGTTCTTGTCGAGTTCGGCCCGGAACGCCTTGGGATCGTCATAGACGCCGCCGAACCCTTCGACTTGGCTGTAACCAAGCTCCCCCAGCATCTTGAGCACGCCCTCCCAGGGCTGGAAATTGCGGGCGCTGTAAAGTTGGAATGACCAGTTCATCGTCTCTGTCCGTTTTCTTGTGGATGGTTAGTTTTGGGGGGATGAGTCTTGGGGGAGTGGAAGAGTCTTGGGGAGTGGGAGAGTCTTGGGAGGCTAAATCATGCTCTAGAGGCGGTTACCTGTGGCGGCGTCGAAAAGCGAGGCGCGCATCGGGTCGAAACCGATGCCGACCGCCTCGGCGTTGTTTGGCGTGCGCTCGGCTGTCACCCGCACCGTGAAATTCTGGCCGGCGAGCTTCAGCCAGACCAGCGTGTCGGAACCCATGGGCTCGACGACCTCGACATTTGCCGTGGCTGCGAACGGCCATCCCGTGCCGCTGTTGAACGCCACGTGCTCGGGGCGGATGCCGAACACGGCCGGCCCTGGCACCGGGTCCTTCTCGAAAGCATAGGTGGCAAGCGGTATCCGCACATCCTCGGCGACGAAGTGCCAGTCGCCTGCAGCTTGCTCCAGTCTGCCGTCGAGGAAGTTCATTGCCGGCGAGCCGAGGAAGCCGGCGACAAACCGGTTGACCGGCCGGTTATAGATGGTCTGCGGCGCATCGAGCTGCTGGATGACGCCGCCCTTCATCACCGCGATACGGTCGGCCAGCGTCATCGCCTCGATCTGGTCGTGGGTGACGTAGATCATGGTGTTCTCGAGCTTGCGATGCAGCAGCTTGATTTCGACGCGCAATTCCGCGCGCAGCTTGGCGTCGAGGTTGGAGAGCGGTTCGTCGAACAGAAAGACATCGACGTCACGCACAAGTGCGCGCCCGATCGCCACGCGCTGGCGCTGGCCGCCGGACAGCGCCGCCGGCTTGCGATGCAAAAGCGGTTCGATCTGCAGGATCTCGGCGGCCCGGGCGATGCGCTTGGCGATCTCGTCCTTGGCGAGGCCGGCAACGCGCAGCCCGAACGACAGGTTCTTCTCCACCGTCATCTGCGGATAGAGCGCGTAGGACTGGAACACCATGCCGATGCCGCGATCCTTGGGCTCTTCCCAGGTGACGTTCTTGCCCTTGATGAAGATGCGGCCTTCGGAAACGTCGAGCAGCCCGGCAATGCAGTTGAGCAAGGTCGACTTGCCGCAGCCGGACGGGCCGAGCAGCACGATGAATTCGCCTTCGGCAACATCGAGGTTGAGCGTCTGCAGCACCGATATCGCACCGAAATTCAGCGACAGGTTCTGGATCGAGACGCTGGTGCCGTTTGCCGCAATGCTGCCGTTTGCGTTCATCGCCATCATCCTTTCACCGCGCCGGCGGCGATGCCGCGCACAAACAATTTTCCGGACAGGAAATAGACGATCAGCGGCACCAGGCCGGTCAGGATGGTGGCTGCCATGTTGACGTTGTATTCCTTCACGCCTTGCACCGAGTTGACGATGTTGTTGAGCTGCACCGTCATCGGATAGGTGTCGGGGCGGGTGTAGACGACGCCGAACAGGAAGTCGTTCCAGATGCCGGTCACCTGCAGGATGATGGCGACGACGAAGATCGGCAGCGACATCGGCAGCATGATGCGGAAATAAATGCCCCAGAAGCCGGCGCCGTCGACACGCGCTGCCCGGAACAGCTCCTCCGGCATGGAGGTAAAGTAGTTGCGGAACAACAGTGTGAGGATCGGCATGCCGAAGATGGAATGGACGATCACCAGGCCGCTGAGGCTGCCGTAAAGGCCGACTTCGCGCAGGATGATGACGATCGGATAGATCATCACCTGATAGGGGATGAAGGCGCCGACGATCAGGATGATGAAGAAGGTGTCAGCACCTTTGAAGCGCCAGTTGGCAAGCGCATAGCCGTTCACCGAGGCGAGCGCGATCGACAAGATCACCGACGGGATGGTGATGCGCACCGAATTCCAGAAGCCACGCGACAGCCCGTCGCAGTTGAGCCCGGTGCAGGCGCTCGACCAGGCCTTGACCCAGGGCTCGAAGGTGATCTCCATCGGCGGCGAGAAGATGTTGCCGAGGCGTATCTCGGGCATGCCCTTGAGCGATGTCACCACCATCACGTAGAGCGGCAAAAGATAGTAGAGCGCCACCACGATGAGCGTGCCGTAAAGGAAGATGTTGCGGCGCGAGAACATATGCCGCGGCTTCGGCCCGCTCGGCCCGTAGGCTTCGAGCCCGCCGGCGCCGGCAATAGCGGGCAATGAAACGGTATGGTCAGACACGCTTCTTGCCTCCGAACTCGAGATAGGCCCACGGCACGATGACAATGATCACCGACACCAGCATCATCGTCGAAGCGGCGAACCCTTGGCCGAGGTTCTGGGCAAAGAACATGTAGTCATAGACATATTTGGCCGGGACTTCGGAGGCGATGCCGGGTCCGCCGCTGGTCTGGGCGACGACAAGGTCATAGATCTTGACGATACCGGCAGCGATGATGACGAGCGTGGTGATAAACACCGGCCGCATCATCGGTATGATGATGAACAGATAGGTCTTCCAGGTCGGTATCCCGTCGACCCGCGCGGCCTTCCAGATATCCTCGTCGATGCCGCGCAGGCCGGCCAGCATCAGGCACATGATGAGCCCGGTGCCTTGCCAGAGAGCGGCGATCAATATGCCGTAGATGACGATGCTGGAATCATAGAGCGGATTGAAGCTGAAGCTCTCCCAGCCGAGGCTGCGCACCACTGCCTGGACACCGAACTCGGGGTTGAGCAACCACTGCCAGACGAGGCCGGTGACGATGAAGGAGAGGGCGAAGGGATAGAGGAAGATGGTCCGGAACGTGTCTTCGAACCGGATCTTCTGGTCGAGCAGGGCGGCAAGCAGGAAGCCGATCACCAGCGAGAACAGCAGTGACAGCACGCCGTAGATCAGCAGGTTCTCGATCGAGACCAGCCAGCGCGGCACCGACCACAGCCGGTAGTACTGGTCGAGCCCGACGAAATTCAGCCGTGGCAGGAGCTTCGAACTGGTGAAGGAATAAAGCACCGTCCACGCGCTGCCGCCGACAAAGATCACCAGCGCGGTGAGGATCATTGGGATCGAGGCGATCTTCGCATTGAGGTTGCGAAAGAGTTGGCTAGGGCGTTCGCTCTTGCTCATCTGCACAGCCGCGCTGGATCGGGTAAGGGCCGGAGGGTCAAGAGGCCTTGACCCGAGCTCCCGACCCTGCGTTTGCAGGGGCGGGAGTGAGGCGGTCGGTCGATCGCTCAATCGGCCGAACTGACAATGGCGGCGAAGCGCTTCTGCGCATCTTCCACGGTCATGTCCTGCTTGGCGAAGAACTCGGAGAAAAGATCCTCCTTCTGCTTCTGCGTATCCTGCGAAAGCAGCTGGTCGGTCCAGGGCATGACATTGCCCTTGGCGAGAATTTCGAGCCCCTTCTTCATGCAGTCGTTCGCCGCCTTGAGGTCGACGTCGCCGCGCACCGGCAGCGAGCCTTTCTTGAGATTGAAGGCGACCTGCGTCTTGGGATCGAGCAGCGTGTGGGCCAGCACTTCCTGTGCCTTCGATTTTTCGGGATCCTTCAGCAGCGGGAAGTAGAAAGCGTCGCCGCCGGTGGCGATGACCTCGTTGAGACCGAGGCCCGGAAGGCAAGTATAGTCCTTGCCGGCGGTCTGGCCGGCAACCTGGAACTCGCCCTGCGCCCAGTCACCCATGATCTGGCCGCCCGCCTTGCCGGTGATGACCAGATTGGTGGCCTGGTTCCAGTCCTGCACATTGGTGTTCTTGGCCATCTTGCGGGCATCGTCCGCGGCCTTGAAGACCTTGGCGACCTCGGGCCCGGCAGCGAATTCCGCGTCCTTGTCCTTGTAGACCTTGAGGAAGGCGTCGGTGCCGCCGACCGCCGCAAGCAGCACGTCGAAAGCGCCGGAGGCCTGCCAGGGCTGGCCGCCGACCGCGAGCGGCTGGATGCCTGCTTTTTCAAGCGCGGGCGCCGCAGCGACATATTCATTCCAGTTCTTCGGCACCGGCACGCCGGCTTTTTCGAAGGCCGCGTTCGACAGCCACAGCCACTGCCAGGAGTGGATGTTGACGGGCACGCAATAGATCTTGCCGTCGAGGGTACAGCCGTCGAGCAGGCTCTTCGGCTGCACGATTTCCGTCCACTTTTCCTTGGTGGCGAGATCGGTGAGGTCGCGCATCAGCCCGGCCTGCACCAATTCTTCCGCCTGCCGGCCGTGATTGAACTGGGTCGCGCCCATCGGGTCGCCGCCGGTGATGCGGCTGATCATGATCGGCCGCGCCGTGCCGCCGGAGCCGGCGATGGCGCCGTCAACCCAGTGATTGCCGGTTGCGTCGAAAGCCTTGGCGAGTTCGGCGACCGCTGCCGCCTCGCCGCCGGAGGTCCACCAATGGGTGACTTCCAGATCCGTCGCGGCCGCCGGGCCGGCAAATTGCAGCGCGACCGTCGCAGCCAGCGCAGCAGTCATGAGTTGGTATCGCATTTCGTTCCTCCCAGAATCTGAAACGTTACAGATTTTCGATACGGCAATTGCTTGAGGCGCGCAACCCCTCAGGCGAAGGTGGCATCAAGTTTTTTCGAAGCGCGAATAAAATCGCGCGGCTCGCCGGCCTGCCGCATCGCAACAAGAGGGGTTGCACTGCAAAATGGAATGCTGCGACGCCAAAAAATCGGAAAAGCCCGTTCGAATCACGGTTTTGCACCGACTGCAGCACCGCTCGTTCTGCATCTGTCACCAGTGATATGGCGATGGTCGTGACAATCTGTAACGTTTCAGTATATAGCGGTTTCATTCGGTGAGAGCCCGCGGCGAACCCGCGGCCGGCCGATTGCCGGCCTGTCCGGCAACTGTTATGCGCCTGACGGGGCGGGATGAATGAACAGGCATCAAAAAGAGAAGGCCGACGAAGCGTCGGGCCAGGGCCGGCCGACACTGAAGACGCTCGCCTTCATGACCGGGCTGGGCGTCACCACCGTGTCGCGCGCGCTGAAGGATGCGCCCGAGATCGGCGCCGAGACCAGGCGGCGCGTCCAGCTTGTCGCCAAGCAGATCGGTTATCGGCCCAACCGTGCCGGCGTCCGCCTGCGCACCGGCAAGACCAATGTCATCAGCCTGGTGCTCAACACCGAGCACGAGATCATGAGCTTTGTCTCGGATATCATCTACGGCGTTTCCGAAGTCATTGCCGACACGCCCTACCATTTGATCGTGACACCCTACTCGCGCTCCCAGGATCCCCTCGACCCGATCCGCTACCTCGTGGAAACCGGTTCAGCCGACGGCGTCATCATTTCGCGCACGCAGCCGAACGATCCGAGGGCCCGTTATATGCTGGAGCGCGGCATCCCCTTTGCCACGCATGGCCGCACCGATATGGGGCTGATCCATCCCTACCATGATTTCGACAATTACGCTTTCGCAGCCGAGGCAGTGCGCCATCTGGCCGGCCTCGGCCGCCGCCGCCTGGCTCTGTTGGCGCCGCCGGTCGAGCTGACCTATCACGGCCATACGCTCGCAGGCTTTGCCGATGCGCTGAGCGAGGTCGGCGCCAGCGAGATTCCGTTCAACACCGTTTCGATCGATCATTCGATCGAGCAGATCAGAATGCGGACCGCGCAGCTGATGCGCCGCGAAAGCCGCCCGGATGGTTTCATCAGCAGCGCCGCCGCCGCGACGCTCGCCATCGTCGCCGGCATCGAAGACGCCGGCCTCAAGCTTGGCCGCGATGTCGATGTGGTGTCCAAACAATCGTCGGAGCTTCTGCACCTGTTTCGCAGCGAATTGCTGGTCGTCAACGAGAACTTCCGGCTGGCCGGCGCCGAACTCGCCCGCTCGGTGCTGGGCTGGATCGGCGGCGCCGCCCCCGGCTCCTTGCAAAGCCTGAGCGAACCGGGCGAAGTCCAGGCCTATCGCCGCCCGGCGTGAGCGGGACATGTTCAAAGTGAACTGGGCATCCCGCTCTATCTGTTTGTCTTAGCCGCATTCTTCCACTTGGCTGGAAAATGCGCTGCTGACTGGCAGCCTTTGGCCGGAAGCGAATGGTCCGGTCCGGGCTGACTGCACCGGAGAGCCGACATTCGCCCGCCGACCTCATCTCCGGCGTGGAATCACAGCCAAGCTTAGCACATCTGGATGGTGCAGATAAGTCGGATGAGCACGGCAGCCTTGGATCAATGACCGCGTCTCGTCGCAGACGTCCCAGATACCCTACTGTTAGGCGCGACCCCACCCGCTTGAACTAACGCCGGATTTACCCGGCTACCGCCCAAAGTTGCCTGACGGGATATCCAGAGAACCATTTTACTAACATTGGGGACAAGTTTCGGATGTCGATTGCTCGTCAGTGCCCCATATTCTACTTTTGTTCTCATGGAAAAATTCTTGGCACAGGGGCTTGTACGATGAGCGGGCGGGGCACGTCCGGAGGGGTGGTTTTTCAGGCCGAGGTGGGTGCGTACGTGGCTGGGCTGCTGCTGGCCGAACGCCCGGTCTCACGTATGGCAGGTGGGCTTCCTGGAGTGCCACGTACTATTCGATTTGAGACGCCCACGGCCGTGGATGATCTTTTAATCGAGACTGATCGTGGCGAGATTTATGTACAGGCCAAACGCACGATTAGCCTGTCATCAAATCCTGGGAGTGAGCTGGCGTCAGCCGCCGACCAATTCGTGCGACAGTTTCGCGATGGCATAATCGACGGCGGAGTGCGTAGGGATTTTGATCCGTCGCGTGATCGCTTGGTTCTCGCCGTTGGGTCGACGACCGCAGCTACGGTTGCGAACAATCTACGCGAAGCACTCGATCGGAACCGTACCGGCGCCGCAACCGCCATGCCAAATAGCCTGGGCTCAGCGCTAAGGACCTTCTCTGGGCTGATCGATGCCGCATGGAACACTCACGCCGGTATCGGGATCAAACCCGCCGAACGACAGTCTATTTTGGCGTGTTGTTCTGTAGTCGTCGTGGGTGACGGGCAACGCCAGACTGTCGAAGATGGATTGCGCGATGTTGTAGCAGTTGTAGGGGATGAAGCCGCCCTGCTTGAGGCACTAATTTCGTGGGCCGCGACTGCGTCCGGTAACGGAACGGGCGGAGATGCAGCAGCGATCCGTCTGGCGCTAGCTGGCAAAGCTCGCCTGGTCGAGCCGCCAAGCTATCGCGACGATGTACAGCGCTTGAACACCTATAGCGCAGGCGTCATGGGGCGTCTCGAGCGTTTCACACAAATAACGAGCCCGGAGGGTCACTTCACCATTGCTAGACCCGTGACGGCACTGACCGTCCAGGCGGCGCGGGGAGGCTTACTCGCCATCACCGGTGAACCGGGTTCAGGCAAGTCAGCCATCGTTCGCGAAGTAGCGCAAGAGCTTGCGAAGGAAGCTACCGTTGTTGTCCTTACAGTAGAGGCAGTATCTATTTCGGCCGACGCCCTGCGGATTGATATTGGCCTTCAACACTCGCTGATCGATGTACTCGCTCAGATGCCCGGCGACAGACCGGCATATCTCGTGCTTGACGCACTTGATGCCGCACGCGGAGGATTGGCCGAAGCCACCTACAAACGTCTCGTGGAAGAAGTGTCCACCCTTCCGGGTTGGCATGTCATTGCATCGGTCAGAACATTCGATCTCCGTCTTGGCAGGGAGTGGCGACGGCTTTTCGCTGGAACTGCTCCACAAGCGGCTTATGCCAATCCGAATTTTTCCGCCGTCCGACACATCCATATTGGACTCCTTTCGGATGTTGAAAAGGCGGATGTCGCTGTCAAATCGCCAATCCTTGCGTCTGCGATCGAGGCAGGCGGACCAAAGATGGAAGGCCTGGCCCGCAACCCTTTCAATCTTGCCCTCCTTGGCGACCTGCTGCACAGCGGTGTGGCCGCAAGTACATTGTCTTCGGTAGCGACGCGAGGAGAACTGCTGGAGCGATATTGGGATGAACGGATCAGCGAGTTTGGCCTTCCGGCCGTCACAAGTCTAAAGACCGTAGTGACGCGCATGCTCACCGCTCGGTCGATCGATCTCCCAGAAACAGACGTTCCTGATACAGCGGCGAAAGCTGTTGACGATCTTCAACGTGTTGGCGTTTTAGTTACAGAGCAGACACGCCGCATCGGCTTCCGGCATCACGTCCTATTCGACTATGCCGTCGCGCGATTGATCTTGTTGCCAGACCGCGTAGCGGCATTAGAATTTTTGAGCCGGGCGAGCGGCGCAGGCCTCCTAGTCACTCCATCGCTAGGGTACTGGCTTGAAGCTCTGAAGGCTACATTTAGCGCGGAGGAATATTGGTCTTTTGTCGTATCGCTAATTGGCGATGATGCTATCGATCCAATCGTTCGTATCGAAGTCGCCCGCCTGCCCGTCGAGTCGGTTCACAATGGCGACGACCTCACGCCATTGGCGGATGCCCTCACGAAAGTCGATCCGTCAAAGAATCGGGCATTTCAGCACATCGTCGGCTCGCTGATGACGAAGTCGCAGCTCAAGCAGCCGATAGCGGTGGATGCTTGGGCTACACTTTTAGAGGCGCTTGGTGATCCCAATCCCGAACAGCTCGGTAGTTTTCGAGCATTGATTGGAATGCTGATCGAAGACAACCCGAGCCCCGAAGCGCTGAGGTCCTTGGGTAAGGCGTCTCGTGTGCTGTTCGACGCCATGTCGACAGATGAGAGCCGTATCCGATGGCTTGCATCACACGTTGTGCCGTTCGTCGCGAAGACCATAGGAACAGACCCAGGTGCCTCGCGGAAGAGGTTGGATCAGATATTCTCGCAGCCGCGGTTTTCAAAACTTGGCTTTATCGAGGTGCCGTGGCTGGCGCGCGAAAGTCTGAGTCTCGCGGAGCATGACGAAGAGTTTGTTGTTCAGCTTTTTTATCGAGTTTTTCGTGGAGGAGAGTTTAGTAGAGACCAAGTCACCTCAATGTCTGGCAGTTGGATACTCTCGCTCACGTCTAATGCCGCCCAAGATTTTGCGATGTCGACACATTCGCTCGCTAGCGATTTTCCTCAGTTACTGTTGCGATATCCACGGATCGCTTTACGTGCCTTCGCTGCCGCAATCCGAGGTGAGCGCGAAAGGTCACATCCTGCCAGGGAAAGCCAGGAGGTTCAAAGGGTCTCGATTGCCGGTGTAGAGAGGGAGTTCGAGCAGGACTACAGCCATATATGGGCGTGGAACGCAGACGATAGGGAACATGACGACTACGCGAAGCTCTACCGCGCGGTAAGTGCATGGGGAGCGACGGCTGACGACCAGGCGCTTTTGACGCAAGTGCCTGAACTGATTCTGAGTGAAACAGGCATTGGTCTAGCGTGGCGATCAGTTTTCGAGATCGCAGCATCCAAGCCCGATATCCTTGGGAGGGAGATTTGGAAAACGGCAGCCAGTGTGCCGATGCTTAAATCGCTTGATACCCGCCGGAGCGCTATCTCCGCGATAGCTGCGACGTTCCCACATCTGTCATCAGACGAACGTGCCCAAGCTGAGACTGATTGGCTTCAGCTTAATTTCGCTGAGTTCTCGCGGCCTGACGAAGTGCGCGTTGAGATTGTTGGAACGCTATTTGAAACGATAGGCGAGTCCCAACTCGTCACCGAAACAGCACGGGCATTCCTACGTGATGCCAAGACGGGTGGCAGCATATTTGAAAACGGCAAGCCTCTCGAATTCAACTCTGGTTGGACGGCATCTGACCGGCATTGGCTTGAACGGGAAGGGATAGACGTTAAGGCGCATGATGTCGCACCATTATTAGCCCTGGTTAGCGATCTGCGATCCGCCCGCGATGCCTTTAAGGCAGAGGAGACGCTGGATCGAGGAGCATTCTTGTGGAACTCAACTTTGGCCCTTGGCGACGCAGTCGCTCAAGCTGGTCCAATGGGGGCTGCGCTTGATCAGGAGATGTCAGATGCGCTGGCAGAAGGACTTGGGATTGCCTTATCTAAGGGACTCGTACCTACGGAGAAGCGTGATGCCGCGCTCGGGTGGTTGCTGGAACTGACACATCACAGCGATCCCGAGTTGAAGGACGAAACCGAGGAAAGATTCGCAGATTTTCCGTCATGGGGATCACCATCGCCAAGAATCGAAGCCGCTCAAGCATTAGCGATCCTCGCCACTCAATCCGAGTTTTGGCCATTAGTTAGAGAGCGCTATCAAGATATACTCCTAAATGACCCTCATCCGGCTGTCCGCTTTCAGCTTGTTCGCGTCCTTCCTTGGATCGAACAAATAGCCGAAGAGGAGATGTGGACTCTTGCGGAAAAATTTCTGAAGAAAGAAAAGAACGCTACAAATTTGAAACAGGCAATCGCCTCTCTTTCGAGACTAGCTGGCCGAAACCCCGAACGGTTGGAAGCGTTGGCTATTCCCGTTGCGGACGTGAGGTTT
Source organism: Mesorhizobium sp. M0590 (assembly GCF_040320905.1). NCBI lineage: Bacteria > Pseudomonadati > Pseudomonadota > Alphaproteobacteria > Hyphomicrobiales > Phyllobacteriaceae > Mesorhizobium > Mesorhizobium sp. M0590. The sequence continues at coordinate 38,288 of NZ_JAMYQN010000008.1, read as the reverse complement.
CCAAAGAAAGGGGACGATCCGCTGACAGGGCTCATCGTTTTTTTTGCAGTTAACAAAGAACTCCCCACATCTAAGGCACTGCTGTTCGATTGGACGCAAAATTATAAAGAGCAAGAAGAGCGTCTTCAGTCGGCTCTATTTGATATCCGCAATGGGCTGATCATTGGTTTTGATGATGAGGACCCGGAAAAAGTGACACTACGCCGGAGAACTCAAGATTTTCTCTGGATTCTAATCGCTGCTCTCGAACCAGCGGTGAAATCGTGGCCTTCGTCGGGTAATGAGCCAACTCCAGAAGAAGTTTCTGCCCTTAAATTGTTTAATGAAATTGCTGACCAAATCTACTATGCGGTAGGTCATGATGAGATCTCTCCTGAGCTTGCCGGTGTCGACGCCAAACGCAGGTTCCTCAAGGAGTATGCGCCGTTTATCTCGAAACTGACGACGCTAGGCACTCCAGGGTCAGTTCACCATCTCTTGTCAGTCCTAAGCTTTCTCATGGAGGTCGATCCCGAACAATGCTTTGATTTAATTAGCGAGGCGATGTTAAGGACCACTGGAGTTGCTCGCTACGAACACGAAAGCATGGGTGCCACTCTTTTTGTGAAGCTTATCGGATGGTATCTGGCGGATTATCGTAGCGTTTTTGAAGACGAAGTAAGGCGACGGAAGCTAGTTGATTGCCTTGCTCTCTTTGTTGAAGCGGGTTGGCCGGAGGCACGGCGTCTTTTTCAAAGCTTACCTGAGCTTCTTCAGTAGGATTGCTGGTTTTCCGTACTATTTGCACAGACCGGCTCTCATCTGGCGTAGAGGTGAGCCGACAGCCAGCGCACGACCCGCCCGCGACCCGCAACATGGTGACCGGTGATGTCGGCTTTCAGGAAACAGCAAAGTTGATCTGGATGTCCGTTATGAGGCGCAGTCCCGACGTCCAGATGGCGAACCGCCGGACCGGCCCGAGAACTCCCAACGGCGCGCTTGAGATCACCCGCGCGCGGCTCTACTGGTCCGAAAACCTCACGCTCACGCCGCGCTGCCGAAAATAGGCCTGCATCAACTTGCGCCCCGAGCGGTTGTTCTGCGCCAACTTGGTCGGATCGAACACCGCCTGTTTTATCCCTTCTCGAGTCAGCGCCGCTTTAAGCGTCGCGATATGTGCGTCGATGTCGGCATTGTCCGCCCGCAGCGAGGCATAGATAGTTTCGGTCGCCTGGGCCACGGTCGGTTCGCTCACAGGTGTCGTCCCTTGGTTGGTCGAGCGGCGGCTTACCACAGATTCGCGGCTCCGCCGATACCGATGAGACCGTCAATCGTCTCTACCGGCATAGCAGGTTCCTGGCGCGACCCGACACTCAGTTGGTCGCTGGAGATGTCTGCTTTCTGGCAACCGCAAAATTGGACTCTAGGTCCAAGTCGCGGCGCTAACCCGCCGCGCCACTCCCCCAGGGCCCATGGAAAGCGCCCTGCCCATCGATGCGCTCGAAGCCGTGCGCGCCGAAGAAATCGCGCTGCGCCTGGATCAGGTTCGAAGTGCCGCGGCCCTGCCGGTAACTGTCGAAATAGGCAAGTGCAGACGACAGGGCCGGCACGGGCGAGCCGGCTTCGGCCGCCCTTGCGACGACACGGCGAAGCGACGGCTGTGCCTCCTGCATCAATGAAACGAAAGCCGGCGCCATCAACAGGTTGGTGGCCGCGCCGCCGGCGCCGAAGGCCTCCGCCATCGTATCCAGCAATTGCGAGCGGATGATGCAGCCGGCCCGCCAGATCTTGGCGATGACCGGCATCGGCAGGTTCCAGTTGAATTCCTTCGACGCGCCGCTCATCACCGCGAATCCTTGCGCGTAGGCGGCGATCTTGCCGGCAAACAGCGCCAGCTCGAGATCGGCGAGCAGGGCGTCCCTGTCTCCGGAAATCTTGCTCACGCCGCCGCCATAGACCTTTTCGGCGGCAAGCCGCTCGTCCTTGATCGACGACAGTACGCGTGCCGCCACAGCCGCCTCGATTGCGGTGGCCGGGATGCCGAGCTGCTGCGCCTCGATCACCGACCATTTGCCGGTGCCTTTCTGGCCGGCGCGGTCGAGGATGATGTCGACCACCGGTTTGCCGGTCTTGGGGTCGTCGGCGGCCAGCACCTTGGCGGTGATCTCGATCAGGTACGAATTGAGCCTGCCCGTGTTCCACTGGGAAAACACCTCAGCGATCTCTTTCGGCCCCATGCCGAGCCCGTCGCGCAATATGCCGTAGATCTCGGCGATCATCTGCATGTCGGCATATTCGATGCCGTTGTGGATGGTCTTGACGAAATGGCCGGCGCCGTCGGTGCCAAGCCACGCCGCGCAAGGCTCGCCCTTGAACTTGGCCGAGATCGCGGTCAGCACCTTTTCGACGCGCTTCCAGGACTCTTCGGTGCCGCCGACCATGATAGAGGGACCGTGGCGTGCGCCCTCCTCGCCGCCGGACACGCCCATGCCGATGAAGGTCAGGCCCGAATCGGTAAGCTCGGAGAAGCGCCGCATCGTATCGCGGAAATTGGCATTGCCGGCGTCGATGACGATGTCGTTGGCCGACAGCACGCCGCGCAATGCCGCGATCTGCTCGTCGACCGGCTTGCCGGCCAGCACCATGATGATGATCGGCCGCGGCGGCCGGATCGCGGCGGCCAGTTCTTCGAGGCTGTAGCAGGGCACCACCCTATCCCGAAGCGCGCCGGCATTTTCGACAAAGGCATCGGTGCGCGCCGCGGTGCGATTGAAGACGGCGATGCGGTGCCCCTTCTCGGCGATATTGAGCGCCAGGTTGGAGCCCATCGTGCCAAGGCCGATCAGGCCGATTTCGGCTTTTTCCATCGTTTCTTCCCTGCTTTCGGATCTTGTTGGTTTGAGCCCGCGATTGGGTTGGACGCCCATTCTTGATGGCGATGATTGACGGGGGTTCGCGGCCGCGTCAACCGCCTCGCCGAATTGTGTTGCGCGGACCAGCGCCGTCTTCACGGCCTGATGTCGATCGGCGCCTCTATCTTCACCATCTCGAAATCCGAGACCAGGATGTCGAGCCGCGCCGTCCACCGGCCGGCGACCGGGATGACGAGATCGTCGACGCGCCAGGTACCGTCGCCGGGCTTCGTCGCCGGGCGCTTGATGGGTTCGATGCCGGAATCGGGCTTTGACAGCACCAGCGTTACCTGCTTGGCGTCGAGCGGGCCGAAATCGCCGGTCATGATGAAGATCGAAGCGGCAACAGCTCCGGCATGGCCGGGCGCAATGCTGAGGTCGGCCATCGCTTGCAGCGTGTGGATATGCACCGACGCCGGCTGTGCCGCGGCGATCGCCAGCGCGCGCGGCGGCGGCGTGAAGCGCCAGCCGGCGGCAACGCCGAAGATCGCCAGCACGATCAGCAGCTCGATGGCGATCGAGCGGGCCAGCCGCCGCTGGACTTCTGTTTCGCCCGCCTCAGCCGGGGCCGTAAGCTTGAAGCGATTGACGGCGGCGAGTGTGAACAGAAAGACGAGCAGCACCAGCTTGAGCAGCAGCAGCCGGCCGTAAGCGGTATGGACCAGCACCGACGTCGTTTGCACCTGGATGACGGTGAGCACGATGCCGGCTGCCGCAAGCACCGCCACGACGAACAGGATCGCTCGTGAAAACCGGCGCAGCAACGGCCCGGCTTTGTCCGGCTGCCGTTTCAAGGCAAGACCGAGCGGCGCCAGCGCCCCGGCCCAGACGGCGATACCAGTGGCGTGCAGAAACACCATCGGCCGGGTCAGCCATTGCGGCTCGGCGGCACTGGCATGCCCGCTGGCGGCAAGTGCTGCGCCAACGCCAACCAGTCCGGCCAAGGCCAGCGGCTTTGCGTCGGCGGGCGGCACGACCAGCGATAGCAGGCCAAGGCCGAGCGCCATCAGCGCGATCAGCACCGTCCAGCCGAAGCTGGTGCCAAGCCCGGTCTGCCAGATGACCGGCTGCGCCAGCCGGGCAAGCGGCGCGCCGAGTGCATCCAGCCCCTGGAAACCGAGCGACAAGAGTGCGGCGGCCAGCCCGCACAGGATCGCGGCGACGATCATGTTCTGGCCGGATCGGCCGCCTTGCGCCAGCCAGGCCTGCGCAAAGGCACCGCCGACGCCGAAAAACAGGCCGATGTATAGAAAAACCTTGCCGATCCAGATCGCCGTTCGAAGCGCCCGGTCGACAGCTTCGGAGGCGGCCGGCGCAGCACTCGGCGCACCGACCGAGAACAGCACCGAGCCGCCGACCGGATGCCCGTCGGCGGAGATTACCCGCCAGCTCAGCACATGCGTGCCCGACGTCAGCGCCTGCGGATTGTCAATCTCGACGGTCTGGCCGCTGAGCCGGAAAGAGCTCAGCGGGATCGACGTCCCGTCGGGCCGCACCAGCGTCAGCACCAGCGGCGAAACCGGCTCGCTGAAGGTCAGCGACATCTGCGACGGCCTCTGCGCCAGCACCGCACCGTCAGCCGGCTCGGCCTTGATCAGCGCCGCATGGGCGAAGGCTGCGTTTGGCGCGGCAATGGTGGCAAGCAGCACAATCGCAGCCAGCAGGCCTATGGCAAGCCGGCCGGTTGTGCAGGCCGTTCGCAGGATCGATGCCGCGCTCATGTCACCGCCACAAAGACAGCGGCGCGCTCTTTCGGATAGAGCGCGCCACGTAAGGATCACTTCTTCGGCAGCAGCTTGAGGCCGGGCGCCGGAAATTCCAGCGCGTCCTCAGCCTGCCCGGCCGCCGGAATCTCGATCCAGCGATCGGCAACCCCGTCACATTCCTGCACCACCGGGAAATGCAGCGTCTGGCCTGCCGGCAGGTCGGACGCCAGCGTCGCGCGAAAGACGAATTCGTCGTAGAACTCGTCCGGCAGGCTGCCGGCGCTCCAGTCGATCTCCTTGACGCCGCTGGTCACTGCCTGGCCGTAGAGCTGGTAGGACTTTTCGTATTTGCCGTTCTTGACCTGCAGTGTCCAACCCGGCTTCGGCATCGGTTTGACCGAGAGCACCCCTTCCGGGATCTGCACGCGCAGCGCGGTCGTCGCCTTGCCCTCGCAGCCATGCGGCACCCGAAGAACCGCCTTGTAGGTCGAGCCCACCGCCGCCTCCGGCGTTTCGAGCGTGATGTGGGCAAAGGCCGCGCTGGTCCCGAGGGCAAGAAGCACGCAGCCGGGCAAAAGAGATTTCTTCATGATGCTACCTCTCGAAGCGGCCAAGTCAGTCGTCGTCCTGGGGCGCCGCGCTGCCGATGCCTTGCACGGCGAATTCAATCTGCACGGGCCCGGCTTTCTCGAAGGTCAGCGTGGCGGAGAACGTTTCGCCCTCCTTGGGCTGCCGCTTCAAATCCATGAACATCAAATGGTAGCCGCTGCCCGCCAGCGCGACCTTGCCGCCAGCCGGGATTTCGAGGCCGCCGGTGACCGGCCGCATGGTCATGACGCCATTGCTGACGCCCATCTCGTGCAGTTCGGCCTTGGCCGAAATGTCGGAGGTGATCGACAGCAGGCGATCCGGCGCACTGCCGGTGTTGGTGATGGTGAAGTAGCCGCCGGCCACCTTGGCGCCGGCTGGCGTGGCGCGCGACCAGGGGTGCCCGATCTCGAGATCGCCAAGCTTGAACTCGTGTGCCAACACCGTCTGGGCGCTGGCGAACAGGAGGGCAAGAACGCAAAGGGCGATGCCGAGACGCTGCTCGAAACTACCCAGTGCGAAGCGCCTGCGGCTGGATGCGGCAGCGCGAAAAGAGTGAGACATGATTGCTCCGTGGACTTTAAGGGGGATCGCGCCGATTGCCGGTCGCGAACGATGTCGATAAACGCGCCGGCAAAGCGCTGCGCGGCGCGAACCAGAACGGATCAGGCCGTCGCCGGTGGTGCACGCGGATTGGACGGAGTGCGGGCGCGGGCGAAATCGCGATGCCGGAAGGCCGGCAGGAAAAAGGCGATGGTTTCGATGGAAAGGCTGCGAGCCAGGCTCCCGGCTGCATCCAGCGGCGCGTAGACCGCCGAAACGAGATTGCAGCCAAGCATGCAGCAAGCCGGCATGTGCTGCTGATGCGGATCGCCGGCGGGGAGTTGCGCCGCACCGTCATGGGTGCAGATCGTGTTGCCGAAAGCATCGAATTGCGAGGCGTTCGGCGCGACGCCGGAAGCAAACGCGCCGAATATCGACTGGAGCATGAAAAGCCACGCCGCGGCGAACGCGACCGGCATGCTCCATCGTCTCCGGCGTATGGTCAAGAACCAGCCTCTTCACGCAGCAACGTCAGCTCTCTAGCACGGAGCCGGCGGCCGGAAAATCGCCAAAACGTTGCTGCGGCAACGCAACACAATCACGCGCGTTGCGGCTGCCTGCCCTCGGGAATGGACGTCAGCAGCGTGTGGCGGGCCGATTTCAGGTGCTTGCGGCAGGCGGCGTCGACCTTGGCGAGATCGCGCGATTTGAGCGCGGCGATATAGGCGAGATGCTCCTGGACCGCGACTTCGTTGCGCTCGCGCTCCTGCGCCTTGTTCCACTGGTAGTGGTAGTGGAAGATCATGGCGATGACGTCGTAGAAATCGACGATGAAGCGGTTGTGCGACGCCCGATGGATCAGCCGGTGAAAGCGCTCGTCAAGCTCGGAGAATTCGTTGAAGCGCACGGCGATCTCGCGCTCCAGCCGGTGATGCTCGTCTTCCAGGCGGTCGAGGTCGGTCCACACCGGGCTGTCCTCGGGCAGAGCGGCAAAGGCTGCGGCCGAGCGCAGTTCGAACATCTCGCGGATTTCGGTCAACTCCAGCGCGAAGGCGCGGGTAAAGCCTTTCAGCACCCAGTGGCTGTTGCGGCGCTTCTCGATCAGCCCGAAGCGCGAGAAGCGGATCAGGAATTCGCGCACGCTGGTGGTGCCGACGCCGATCTCACGCGCCAGTTCGAGCTCGTTGATCTGCATGCCGGCTTCGGCACCGCTGGCAAGCAGCCGCCGCATGAAGGAGCGCTCGATGATCTCGGCCAGCGTGTCGGTTTCTTCCTCGGGGAAGAAATCGTCCGGTCGCGGTTCGCGCAGGACCGTCTTGCTGCGCTTGTTCCAGTCGATCAGCCCGGTTTCTTCCATGCGCGCAAGGATAGTGCGGACCGTCGTGCGGCTGACGCCGAGCAGCGTACCCAGCTCCGGCTCCGAAGGCAGGCTCCTGGTTTCGTCGAGCAGCCTCAGACCGCGATTATAGGCGTCCTTGTAAACGTTGTTGCTCTTCGACATCCCCTGCCCCGTGGCGCATCTGCGTTTGCGGCCAGTGTGAAGCGTTTCTCGCGCATGAAACCGGTACCTTTTCGGAAAACATCATGCGCAACGCTAGTTTTGGTTGTAGAGCCTACTTCTCGCATCCAAAAGACGCGTCGCGCTCTGGCGAAAAAACAATTGACGCAAAAATGTTTTTTCACGATAAAAGACATTATATGTTAAGAGCCGCGTGTCAATCCGCTCGCGCACCCAGGAACACACCCAGGAAGCTCCCGTGAACGCCGCAAACAGCATTCTTCTGTCTCCCGCCGACAATGTCGCGGTCGCCAATGGCCGCATCGAGATCGGCACCGTGCTGCCGGGCGGCGCCGTCGCCGCCGCAGTGATCGAGCCGGGCCACAAAGTGGCGATCAAGCCGATTGCGGCCGGCGAGGCCGTGGTCAAATACGCCCAGGCGATCGGCCGCGCCACGCAAGACATCGCGCCCGGCGAGCATGTCCATTCGCACAATCTGGTCTTCGAAAGCGGGCGTTTGCCGGTGGTGCCGCCGAGCGAGGCAGTGCATGCGACTGAGGCCGACCGCGCCCGCACCTTCATGGGCTACCGCCGCGCCGACGGCCGCGCCGGCACGCGCAACTTCATCGGCATTCTCGCCAGCGTCAATTGCTCGGCCACCGTCTGCCACGCCATCGCTGACGCGGCGAACCGCACGCTTCTGCCGCAATATCCCGGCATCGACGGCTTCGTCCCGATCGTCCACGGCCAGGGCTGCGGCATGAGCGCCACCGGCGACGGCATGATGGTGCTGCATCGCACGCTGGCCGGCTACGCCCGTCATCCGAATTTTGGTGGTGTGCTGATGGTCGGGCTCGGCTGCGAGGTCAACCAGCTCACCCTCTACGGCCAGAAGGGCGTTGCCGCGGGAAAACGTCATTTCAACATCCAGGAAGCCGGCGGCTCGCGCAAATCGGTCGAGAAGGCGTTGGTCGTGCTGGCCGAGATCGCCGAGGAGGTCGGCAAGCTTCAGCGTGAGCCGATCCCGGTCAGCGAGATCGTCGTCGGCCTGCAATGCGGCGGCTCCGACGGTATGTCCGGCATTACCGCCAATCCGGCGCTGGGTGCCGCGGTCGACATTTTGGCCGGCGTCGGCGGTGTCGGCATCCTCTCCGAGACGACGGAGATCTACGGCGCCGAGCACCTGCTCGCCTATCGCGCCGCCACCCCCGAGATCGCCGCCAAGCTCGACGGTTACGTGAAATGGTGGGAAGACCATGTCGCCAAACATGGCGCTTCCATCGACAACAACCCCTCGCCGGGCAACAAGCGCGGCGGCCTGACCACCATCCTGGAAAAGTCGCTCGGCGCGGTCGCCAAGGGCGGCCAGACGCCGCTCAACGGCGTCTTCGGCTATGCCGAAAAGGTCATCGGGCACGGGCTGGTGTTCATGGACACGCCCGGCTACGACCCGGTCTCGGCCACCGGCCAGGTGGCGGGCGGCGCCAACGTCATCGTCTTCACCACAGGCCGCGGCTCCTGCTTCGGCTGCCGGCCGACGCCGTCGATTAAGGTCGCCAGCAACTCGACCATGTATCACACGATGGAAGAGGACATGGACGTGAATTGCGGCGTCATCGCCTCGGGCGAAAAGACCATCGCCGGCATGGGCCGCGAGATCTTCGAACTGATCGTCGAGACGGCTTCGGGCCGCAAGACCAAGAGCGAAGAGTTCGGCTACGGCGACAACGAGTTCGTGCCTTGGCATCTCGGAGCGACGCTCTAAGCCGGACATGCGCAATAGTCGCGAACACCGGACGTGATCGCCAGGCGTCACAGTTCCAACGCTCCCGAAAAAGAATGAACATTCCATATTGACTGGATGATGGAATTAATATTCCATGCGACGTATTGGAGGAGATTGGCAGCGGAGTTCCGAGGGAGCAAGCTTTCCCGCCCAGCCATTCGAGCGGCCATCAAACATCGCTTGCGCCGACCGAGGTGATGCACTATCAAAATGCGGTAAATGTTTTTTATTGATAAAGTTCCGTTTGGGCCGCGCCATCCGAATGGAGCTTCCGTAACATTCACCGGGCGACTTAGGGAGGACTCCTAATGAAATTCGTGACCAGCATTCTCAATCGCCGCGCCTTCGTGGCACTCGCAGCCGCCTCGATGCTTGCCGGCGTGATGCATTCGGCGCCGGCATCCGCGGCCGACGCGACCATTCCGATCATCGTCAAGGACACCACGTCCTTCTACTGGCAGATCGTTCTGGCCGGCGCCCGCAAGGCCGGCAAGGATCTCGGCGTCAACGTGCCGGAGCTCGGCGCCCAGGCCGAGACCGACGTCAACGGCCAGATCTCGATCCTCGAAAATGCCGTCGCCGGCAACCCGGCGGCCGTCGTCATTGCGCCGACCGAAGCCAAGGCGCTCGGCAAGCCGATCGACGAGGCCGCCACCAAGGTCAAGATCATCGGCATCGACTCCGGCGCCGACTCCAAGGCCTTCACCTCGTTCCTGACCACCGACAACATCCAGGGCGGCCGCGTCGCCGCTGACGGCCTTGCCGCAGCCATCGGCGAAGCCAATGGCGGCAAGGTCGAGGGCGACGTCGCCCTGATCACCGCGCTTCCGGGTGCCGGCTCGCTCGAACAGCGCGCCCAGGGTTTCAAGGAACAGCTCGCCGCCAAATATCCCGGCCTCAAGCTGGTCGCCGACAAATACGCCGACGGCCAGGCCACCACCGGCCTCAACATCGCCACCGACCTGATCACCGCCAACCCCAACCTCAAGGGCATCTTCGCCTCCAACCTGATCATGGCGCAGGGCGTCGGTCAGGCGATCGCCGAGAACAGTCTTGCCGGCAAGGTCGGGCTGGTCGGTTTCGACAGCGACGAGAAGCTGATCAAGTTCCTCAATGACGGCGTCATTTCGGCTCTCGTCGTTCAGGATCCGTACCGGATGGGCTATGACGGCATCAAGACGGCGCTCGCCGCCTCGAAGGGCGAGAAGGTCGAGGCCAATGTCGATACCGGCGCCAATTTGGTTACCAAGGCCAACATGAAGGATCCGAAGATCGACGCGCTGCTCAACCCGAAGCTCGACTGAGCATAGCCGCAAGTGAACTGTTTCCGGGGCCTTTCGCCCCGGAAACATCCCACTCGTGCCAATCGCGAGGCCAATCTTTGGGGGCCAATCTGGGAGGATTGTCATGATGTCGACGGCGCAGGAACTCCATCCGGCCCCAACGCTGGAACCGGGCAGGACCATCCTCGAACTCCGCGGGCTGGAAAAGCGCTATCCCGGCACCCATGCGCTGAAGCCGGTCGATCTCGCCTTCAAGGCCGGCGAGATCCACGCCATCGTTGGCGAGAACGGCGCCGGCAAATCCACCCTGATCAAGCTTCTTACCGGCGTCATGCCGCGCACCTCCGGCGACGTCATCTGGGAGGGCAAGCCTGCCGCATTGGCAACGCCGCATGAGGCGATGGCGCTCGGCATCAATGCCGTGCATCAGGAAGTCGTCCTGTGCCGCCATCTCACCGTCGCCGCCAACATGTTCCTCGGCGAAGAGGATTCCCGCTTCGGCATCCTGCAGCAGCGGGCGATGATCAGGCAGGCGCAGAAGATCATCGACGATCTCGGCTTCGACCTGCCGGCGCATGTCATGCTGGGTGACCTGACCATCGGCCAGCAGCAGTTGATCGCCGCCGCCCGCGCCACCGTGCGCGGCACCAAATTCCTGATCTTCGACGAGCCGACCGCCTATCTTACCCGCAAGGAGGCCGACCAGCTGTTCACGCTGATCCGCCGGCTGAAGGGCGAAGGCGTCACCATCATCTACATCAGCCATCGCATGGAAGAAGTGTTCGAGCTCGCCGACCGCGTCTCGGTGCTGCGCGACGGCACGCTGGTCGGCACCAGGAACATTGCCGAGACCAATGACGCCGAGCTGGTCAAGATGATGATCAACCGCTCGATCGAGCAGGTCTACCACAAGGAGCATTTCACCCCCGGCGCGACCATCGTCGAAACCAGGAACCTGTCCGGCAAGGGTTTCGAAAATGTCTCGATGTCCGTCCGTGCCGGCGAGATCGTCGGCCTCTATGGCCTGATCGGCGCCGGGCGCAGCGAGTTCGTCACCACGCTCTATGGCCGGCACCGCAAATCGGCCGGCCAGATCCTGTGGGAGGGCAAGGAGGTCAAGGTCAATTCCGAACATGACGCGATCAGGCTCGGCATGGCGCTGGCCCCGGAAAGCCGCCGCGACCAGGGCCTCTGCCTCAACCTGCCGGTCGGACTCAACCTCAATCTGCCGATCTACAAGCGCATCTCGAGCAATCTGCTGATCTCCCGCGCGCAGGAAAAGGCGCAAGCCGATCGCCAGATCGCCGACCTGCGCATCAAGACGCCGACGCGCGGCGCGCTGGCCTCCAGCCTGTCCGGCGGCAACCAGCAGAAGATCGTCATCGGCAAATGGCTCGCCCACGGCGCCAAGCTATTCATCTTCGATGAGCCGACTGTCGGCGTCGATGTCGGCACCAAGGCCGAGATCTACCGCCTGTTCGGCGCGCTGTTGTCCAAGGGAGCCGGCATCATCCTGATCTCGTCCTACCTGCCCGAGGTCTATGAGCTCGCCGACACGCTGCACGTGTTCCGGCGCGGCAAGCTGGTGGCCACGCACGGCTTTCGTACCGCTGACCACGAGGAGATCCTCACCCAGGCGCTGGCCGAGAAACAAGAAAAACCGGGAGGACGGATATGAGCACCGAGGCGATCGCTGCCGAAAGGCCGAAACGCAACTACAACGCCCTGTTCGGGCTGACACTGCTGGCGCTGCTGGTTCTTTTATGGATCATCCTGTCGGTGGCGACGCCGAGCTTCGCCTCCGCCAACAACATCTCCAACCTGTTGCGGCAAGGGTCGATGATCGCCATCCTGGCGGTCGGCCAGACCTTCGTCATCATCACCGGCGGCATCGACCTTTCCGTCGGCGCCGTGGTCGGCTTCGCCACCGTCATCGTCGCGATGCTGATCAACGCCGGCACACCGGTTTTCCTCGCCATCCTGATCACCTTGCTGGTCGGCGTCGCCATCGGCATGTTCCATGGGTTCGGCATCGTCAAGATGGGCCTGCCGCCCTTCATCATCACCCTGGCAACGCTGACCTCGCTGCGCGGCATCGGTCTGTTGATGACCAATGGCAACTCGATCTCGATCAACAACGACGCCTTCCAGACGTTCTCGCGCAGTTCCTTCGCCGGCGTCCCCAATCTGTTCTGGATGGTGATCCTGGTCGGCATCCCAGCCTACATCTTCCTGCACCACAGCCGCTGGGGCCGCTATCTGTTCTCGGTCGGCTCCAACGCCGAGGCGTCGCGCCTGTCAGGCGTCAACGTCCAGCGCACCATCTACATGGCCTACACGCTGTCGGGCCTGTGTGCGGCCTTCGTCGGCGTGCTGCTTGCCTCGCGCATCGGCATCGGCAATCCGACGCAGGCCGAGGGCTGGGAATTGCAGGCGATCGCCTCCTCGGTGATAGGCGGCACCTCGCTGTTCGGCGCTGTCGGCTCCGTGCACGGACCGCTGCTCGGCGCCTTCATCCTTGCCACCATCAACAACGGCGCCAATCTGCTCAACGTCAACGCCTTCTGGCAGCGCATCATCACCGGCGTGCTGATCATCGTCATCGTCTATTTCGACGGGCTGCGCCGCCGCGGCAAATAGACTGCCTCCCAACAACCGCCGGCCTCGCGACAGCAGGGCCGGCGGTGCCATGAACCGACTGGATTGAAGCATGAAAGCCGTCGTCTGCCGCTCGCCCGGCGAACTTGTCCTCGAAGATCGTCCGGCGCCTGGCGCGCCCCCCGCCGGCTGGGCGCTGGTCGCCGTCAGCCATGTCGGCATCTGCGGCACCGACTATCACATCTTCGAAGGCAAGCACCCGTTCCTCGCCTATCCCCGCATCATGGGCCACGAGGTTTCCGGCACCGTGATCGAGGTTGGCGAGGACGTCGATCTCGCCGTCGGCGAAGCGGTGATCGTCAATCCCTATCTCGCCTGCGGCAAATGCATCGCCTGCCGGCAAGGCAAGCCGAATTGCTGCGTCAGGATCGAGGTGCTCGGCGTCCACCGCGACGGCGCCATGTGCGAGCAGATCCTGGTGCCGGCGCAAAATCTTTATCCGGCAAACGGCCTGTCGCTGGCCGATGCCGCCGCCGTCGAATTCCTGGCGATCGGCGCCCATGCCGTGCGGCGCTCGCTCGCTGATCCAGGTGCGCGCACACTGGTCATCGGCGCAGGCCCGATCGGGCTCGGCACGGCGCTGTTCGCCCGCATCGCCGGGCTCGACGTGACGCTGCTCGACATGAGTGCGGAGAGGCTGGGTTTCGCCGAAAGCGAACTCGGCTTCGCGACCCTCGACGGCTCGCGGGGCGCTGCTGCCGACCTGGTGCGGGAAGCAACCGGCGGCGACGGCTTCGACGTGGTTTTCGATGCCACCGGCAACACCCGGTCGGTGCAGTCGGCCTTCGCCCATGTCGCGCACGGCGGGGCGCTGGTCCTGGTCAGCGTCGTCAAGGACGACATCGCCTTTTCCGATCCCGAATTCCACAAGCGCGAGATGATGCTGATCGGCAGCCGCAACGCCCTGCGTGCCGATTTCGATCATGTCGCCGCCTCGATTCGCAACGGCGCGCTGCCGCTGGCAAAGCTGGTCACCCACCGCACCACGCTTGGCGAGACGCCGCACGACCTCGCCCGCTGGGCGCATGAGAAGTCCGGCCTGATCAAGGCCGTCATTCAAGTCGGATGATGCCAGGGCTGCCGCATCTCAGAGCGCCGACAATTTGAGCTCGATCCGCTCGGCCGGGAAGCGCGACTCCGAAAACTGTATCGGCTGACCGTCGGGCGTGACGTTGACGGCGACCGTCACCAGCACGATGGCGCCGGGCTGCAGCTCGAGGTCCGCAAGGTCGGCGGCATCGGCATGGCGCGCCGACAGCACGGTCGATTGCCTGAGATAGTCGTCGATGCCGAAACGTGCCAGCGATGCGGTGATCGAACCGGTTTCCGCCATGGCGGCATCGATGCCGGCAAAGCGCCTGGCATCGAACCAGCCGGCCGCGCGGGACACCGGCATTCCATCGGCTTCGCCGCGCGTTTCCAGGCGTATCACATCGGCCCCCGTCGCAAGGCCTAAGCCCTCTGCGACACGACGGTCGGCCGGCTCGATCGATGACGCGAGCAAGGTGATATGCCGCTCGGACGCCTGTCCTTGCAATCCCTCGGAAAAGCGGGTGCGGGCGCCGATCGGATAAGACAGCCGCTTGCGCGACAGCACGAAGGTGCCGCGCCCTTGCTCCGCCCTGAGCACGCCCTCCTGCACCAGCGCTGCGATAGCGCTGCGCACCGTGTGGCGGTTGACGCCATAGCGTCCGGCCAACGCGATCTCCGGCGGCAGCGCGGCATTCTCGGGAAAATCGCCGGCGGCGATCGAATGCAGGATCTGGTCGGCGATCTGCCGCCACAGCGCGACACCGCTGCGCCGCTCGATGCTGTTGGCTTGTCCGATCATCTCCCGCCCCAATTCCTTGCGCCGATCTTTTGGCCCGTGTCACGTGCCCGTCATGGACACGCGCTAGATAATGGATATAATTTGTATAGTTGTCTATATCAATAGACAAAATGAACGCAGACGAGGAGCACCGCCATGCGAGGACGGGAAGCGCGAGAGCAGGCCGAGCGCAAGGCCGTGATGGCGACGCTGGCGCAATCGGCCGGCGACGACATCGTCCGCCTCTGGGACGAAGCCGGCCTGCCTTGCGAAGCGGAACTTCTGCGTGGCCCCGAAACCGGCCTGGTTACGGTACGCGGCCGCATCGGCGGCGGTGGTGCCCCTTTCAATGTCGGCGAGGCGACGGTCACCCGTGCCACGGTGCGGCTTGCGTCCGGCCATGTCGGCCACTGCTACGCGCTCGGCCGCGACAAGCAGAAGGCAAGGCTGGCGGCAATCGCCGATGCGCTGTGGCAGGACCCGGCCCACCGCAATGAGGTCGAGATCAGGATCGTTGCGCCATTGCAGGCGGCACTGGCCAAGGCGCGTGAACAGCGCCGCGCCGAGACGGCGGCGACCAAGGTCGATTTCTTCACCATGGTGCGCGGAGAAGACTGATGGATATCGCCGCTCAATCCATTGAAGGCGGCTTCGCCGATCCGGTATTCAATGCCCAGACCGTATTCCGTGCCGTGATGGACGCGATGGCGCGGCCGGGCAGCGTCCAGCCCTTGCCGGCCCTTGCCCACCCACCGGCGCCGCTGTCGGCCACCGCCGGCGCCGTTGCGCTGGCGCTGTGCGACAACGACACGCCGCTCTGGCTCGACCCGGCTTTGCAGGTGTCGGCGGTGAAATCCTGGCTTGGCTTCCATACCGGCGCGCCGCTGGCCAACACCCCGGCCGACGCGCATTTCGCGCTGATCGCCACGCCGGCCGAGATGATGGCGCTCGACGGGTTTTCGCAAGGCACCCAGGATTATCCCGATCGCTCCACGACGCTGATCCTCGAGGTCGGCGATCTCATCTCCGGCGCTGCGCTGCTGCTCGAAGGCCCGGGCATCGAGAAGACGGCGACGATCGCGCCGGCGCAAATGCCGCGCCATTTCGTCGAGCAATGGAAGCAGAACAACCAGCGTTTTCCGCGTGGCGTCGATATCATCCTCGCCACGTTCGACGCAATTGCCTGCCTGCCGCGCACGACGCGCATCAAGATGATGGAGGCGTAGCATGTATGTTGCGGTAAAGGGTGGCGAGACGGCCATTCGCAATGCTCACAAACTGCTCGCCGACCGCCGGCGCGGCGACCGTTCGGTGCCCGCACTTCGTCTAGACCAGATCGTCGAGCAGCTGGCGCTCGGCGTCGACCGGGTGATGAGCGAAGGTTCGCTCTACGACAGGGAACTGGCGGCATTGGCGATCGTCCAGGCGCGCGGCGACATGATCGAGGCGATCTTCCTGGTTCGCGCCTATCGCACCACGCTGCCGCGTTTCGGCTACACCAGGGCGATCGACACCGGCACGATGCTGGTCGAGCGGCGGGTGTCGGCGACCTACAAGGATCTGCCCGGCGGCCAGTTGCTCGGCCCGACTTTCGACTACACCCACCGGCTGCTCGATCCCGAACTTGCTGCCGGCGGCGATGTCGCCGAGCCGGAACAGCGTGCAGGCGAGGCGGAGGCGATGCCGCGCGTCTCGGCCATCCTCGCCCGCGAAGGCCTGATCGAGCCCGACGGCGACATGCCCGGCGATCATGTCCCCGGCGACATCACCCGTGAGCCGCTCGAATTCCCGATGGCGCGTGACATCCGCCTGCAGGCGCTGTCGCGCGGCGACGAGGGGTTTCTGCTGGCGCTCGGCTATTCCACCCAGCGCGGCTACGCGCGCAACCATCCCTTCGTCGGCGAGGTTCGCATCGGCGAGGTCGAACTGGAACTGGACGTGCCGGAACTGCCCTTTGCCGTGCCGCTCGGCAGCATCCGCGTCACCGAATGCCAGATGGTCAACCAGTTCAAGGGCTCGGCCAAGGCGCCGCCGCAATTCACCCGCGGCTACGGCCTCGTCTTCGGCCAGAGCGAGCGCAAGGCGATGGCCATGGCACTATGCGACCGCGCGCTGCGCGCCTCGGAGTTGGGTGAGGATGTCATCGCCGCCGCGCAGGACGAGGAGTTCGTCATCTCGCATTCCGACAATGTCCAGGCGACCGGCTTCGTCGAGCATCTGAAGCTGCCGCATTATGTCGACTTCCAGGCCGAGCTCGACCTCGTGCGCCGCATGCGCACCGAGCACGACGCCCGCGAAAATGCCGGCAAGGGCGAAGAGAAGAGGCAGGCAGCGGAATGACTTCAGTTAGCTCCACCACCGTGACCTCCCCCGTCTGGGGAATGGCCTCCGGATCCGCCGTAACCGCTACTGCCGCCAATGGTCTCGCCTTGCGCGCCTTCCCTCGGCTCAGGAAGAACATTCTTCGAAGCACAAAGGCAACCACCCCGACGAACACCAGCAACAGGATTCCGAGGCGCATCCATCCGGTCGGGGTCATCGGAGCCCAGCCCCTTTTCCGTGTCTTGGAACTCAATTCGGTAGCACAGAGCGGAAGCGATCGCCATGACCGACATCGCCACCTACAACTTCGCCTATCTTGACGAACAGACCAAGCGGATGATCCGTCGGGCGATCCTCAAGGGCATCGCCATTCCTGGCTATCAGGTGCCGTTCGCCTCGCGCGAAATGCCGATGCCCTATGGTTGGGGCACCGGCGGCGTCCAGGTCACCGCTTCGATCATTGGCCCGGACGATGTGCTCAAGGTCATTGACCAGGGCGCCGACGACACCACCAATGCCGTCTCGATCCGCGCCTTCTTCAAGAAGGTCGCCAATGTCGCGGTCACCACCGAGACGGCCAAGGCGACCATCATCCAGACGCGCCACCGCATCCCTGAATATCCGCTGAGTGCCGGTCAGGTGCTGGTCTACCAGGTGCCCATCCCCGAGCCGCTGCGCTTCCTCGAGCCGCGGGAAACGGAGACGCGCAAAATGCATGCGCTGGAGGAATACGGCCTTATGCATGTGAAGCTCTACGAGGACATCGCCAGGCACGGCCGCATCGCCACCACCTACGCCTACCCGGTCAAGGTTGAGGGCCGCTATGTGATGGATCCCTCGCCGACGCCGAAATTCGACAATCCGAAGATGCACCGTTCGCCGGCTCTGCAATTGTTCGGCGCCGGCCGCGAAAAGCGCATCTATGCGCTGCCGCCGTTCACCGATGTGGTCAGCCTCGACTTCGAGGACCATCCCTTCGAGGTGCAGACCTTCGACCAGCCCTGCGCACTGTGCGCGGCCGAGAACGTCTATCTCGACGAGGTCATCCTCGACGACCATGGCGGCCACATGTTCGTCTGCTCCGATACCGATTATTGCGAGAAGCGGCGCAACGCCCCTACCTCCCCCTTGTGGGGAGGTCGCGCCGAAGGCGCGGGTGGGGGTACTGCCACCGCCTCACCCCCCACCCCGGCGCTACGCGCCGACCCTCCCCACGAGGGGGAGGGTAAGGAGAAGCAATGACCGACGAACCGCTGCTGCGCGTTTCGGCGCTGTCCAAATTCTACGGCTCGCGCGTCGGCTGCGAGAACGTCACTTTTGACCTGTGGCCGGGCGAAGTGCTGGCGGTGGTCGGCGAATCCGGTTCCGGCAAGACGACTTTGCTCAACTGCCTGTCAACTCGACTGCTGCCCAGCTCCGGCACCGCCAGCTACCGGATGCGCGACGGCCAGTTTCGCGAACTCTACCGCATGAGCGAGGCCGAGCGCCGCTTCCTGATGCGCACCGATTGGGGTTTTGTCCATCAGAACCCGGCCGACGGGTTGCGCATGACGGTGTCGGCCGGCGCCAATGTCGGCGAGCGGCTGATGGCGGTCGGCGACCGTCACTATGGCAGGATCCGCGCAACGGCGCTCGACTGGTTGTCTCGTGTCGAGATCGACGAAGACCGCATCGACGACGAGCCGCGCGCCTTTTCCGGAGGCATGCGCCAGCGCCTGCAGATCGCCCGCAACCTCGTCACCGGGCCGCGGCTGGTGTTCATGGACGAGCCGACCGGCGGCCTCGACGTCTCGGTGCAGGCGCGCCTGCTCGATCTGTTGCGCGGCCTGGTCACCGATCTCGGCCTGGCCGCCATCGTCGTCACCCACGATCTCGCCGTGGCGCGGCTGTTGTCGCAGCGCATGATGGTGATGAAGGACGGCCGCGTCGTCGAAAGCGGCCTCACCGACCGCGTCCTCGACGATCCGCGCGCGCCTTATACCCAGTTGCTTGTCTCCTCGATTCTGCAGGTGTGACGATGATTGCTCCGGCGTACCCCCCTCTGGCCTGCCGGCCATCTCCCCCTCAAGGGGGGAGATCAGCAGCTTTTATGGCCCGCCCGTTCTGCGACACAGGAGAATGGCGAAACCGAATGCGACTGCCAATCTCCCCCCTTGAGGGGGAGATGGCAAGTTTTGGCAAAGAGGGCAGGCCAGAGGGGGGTGTTGGCCCGCAGACGAATGACGATTGGAGAACCCTCTGATGGCAACCCCGCTCGTTGTCTCCGATGTCGCGAAGAGCTTCACCATGCATCTGCGCGACGGCATCAAACTGCCGGTGGTCGCCGGTGTCTCGTTCGCGATCAGGGCCGGCGAATGCGCCGTGCTCGGCGGCCCGTCCGGCGCCGG
This sequence comes from Mesorhizobium sp. M0590, assembly GCF_040320905.1. NCBI lineage: Bacteria > Pseudomonadati > Pseudomonadota > Alphaproteobacteria > Hyphomicrobiales > Phyllobacteriaceae > Mesorhizobium > Mesorhizobium sp. M0590. The sequence goes on along the minus strand of NZ_JAMYQN010000008.1, from coordinate 18,816 downwards.
CAAGAGCTCGATCCTGAAAATGCTCTACGGAAATTATGCCGCCGATGAAGGCCAGATCATCGTCCAGCACGAGGGCGGGCTCATCGATCTCGCCTCGGCCAGCCCGCGCACCGTGCTTGCCGTGCGCCGGCTTACCATCGGCTATGTCAGCCAGTTCCTGCGCACCGTGCCGCGTGTCTCTGCGCTCGATGTCGTGGCCGAACCGCTGGTCGAGCGCGGCGAGGAGCGCGAGGTCGCGCACGGCAAGGCACGCGCCTTGCTGGCGCAGCTCAACCTGCCGGAGAAGCTCTGGGCGCTGCCGCCGGCGACGTTCTCCGGCGGTGAACAGCAGCGCGTCAACATCGCGCGCGGCTTCATCACCGAGCACCCGATCCTGCTGCTCGACGAGCCGACCGCTTCGCTCGACGCCAGGAACCGCGATGTGGTGATTTCCCTGATCGCCGCCAAGAAGGCAGCGGGGGTCGCTTTGCTCGGCATCTTCCACGATCACGACGTGCGTGAGGCGGTCGCCGATCGCGTCATCGACGTGACCGCCTTCGCCGCCGGGAAAATCGCCGCATGACCAGGAAACTGTCGGAGGCGCCGCTGATCCACGAGACGGCGGAAGTCGAGAACTCGACGCTTGGCCGCTGGACCGAGATCGCCGAGCGCTGCCGGGTTTCCGAAAGCACGCTCGGCGACTATTCCTACATGATGCAGGACTGCGGCGTCTGGTGCGCAACGATCGGCAAATTCGCCAACATCGCCGCAAGCGTGCGCATCAACGCTACCAACCATCCGACCTGGCGGCCGACGCTGCACCATTTCACCTATCGCGCCTCGGATTATTGGGACGACGCCGAGCACGAGAGCGAATTCTTCGCCAAGCGCCGCGCCAAACGCGTCACCATCGGCCACGACACCTGGCTCGGCCACGGCTCGACCATCCTGCCGGGCGTCACCGTCGGCGATGGCGCGGCGGTCGGTGCCGGTGCGGTGGTGTCGAAGGACGTCGCGCCCTACACCATCGTCGCCGGCGTACCGGCCAAGCCGATCCGCGAACGCTTCGACCGCCGCACCGCGGAGCGCTACCAGGCGCTCGCCTGGTGGGACTGGGACCACGCAAGGCTGCGCGCCGCGCTCGACGATTTTCGGGAATTGTCGGCGGAGGCGTTTCTGGAGAAATATGGCGGCTGAGGGTCGTGAAATGGTGAATGGTGAATGTGAATGGGGGCAGCGGACAGGTTTCGAGGCTCAGGGAAGCCGTTCTTATCACCATTCACCATTCGAGCTTCTCGCGCCGAGTTGATCCCGCCCCGCTCCAGGCTGTGGGCAGTAACAAAACTGACATCGTTCCGACACCGCAGGTTCATGCGGCTGCGCTAGCCAGGGTAAACAGACCTTCAATTGCGATTGGACTGGAGCCTGCACCATGTCAGCTACGCTCGAAATCCGCGGCGTCACCCGCCGGTTCGGCAAGAACACCGCCGTCAGCAATGTTCACATCGCGATTCCGCAAGGCCAGATGGTCGGCATCATTGGCCGCTCCGGCGCCGGCAAATCGACGTTGCTGCGCATGATTAACCGCCTCATCGATCCCAGCCAGGGATCCATCCTGTTCAACGGCGTCGAGGTCTCCGGGTTGCGCGGCTCGCCGCTCCGGCGATGGCAGCGCGACTGCGCCATGATCTTCCAGCAGTTCAATCTCGTGCCGCGCCTCGATGTGCTGACCAATGTGCTGCTCGGCCGGCTCAACCACCGCTCGACGCTGTCCAACCTATTTGGCATGTTCTCCCGCGGTGAATGCGCCGAGGCGGTTGCAGCCCTCGAGCGCCTCGACATCGCCCGCACCGCCCTGCAGCCGGCCGGCACCCTTTCCGGCGGCCAGCAGCAGCGCGTTGCGATTGCGCGCGCCATGATGCAGCAGCCGAAGGTGTTGCTGGCGGATGAGCCGATTGCCTCGCTCGATCCGCTCAACGCCAAGGTGGTGATGGATTCGCTGCAGGACATCAATTTGCGCGAGGGCATCACCGTCATCACAAATCTGCATACGCTGGATACGGCCCGCACCTACTGCAACCGCATCATCGGCATGGCCGCCGGCAAGGTCGTCTTCGACGGCCCGCCCGAAGCCCTCAACCGCGAGGCCGTGCGCATGGTCTACGGCGCCGACAGCAATGGCGGCGAAATCTCCGAGGCCATCACCTCCACCAGTGTCGCCATCAAACAGAAAATCGCTGCATCCGCCGGACCGCTCGAGCCCGCATTCCCGGGATATTGAGAACGGCCTGATCGCCCGCCCGCGTCAAAGGCACCTGTCAAAAAATTCGAACGCTACCGGCGCGAGGCCGGGACCAACAGGAGAGAGATAATGTTCAGGAAGATGGTTTTTGGCGCCGTTTCATTGCTCGCCATCGCGGCAAGCGCCGCTCACGCCCAGGATATCAAGGAATTCCGCATCGGCATCCTTGGCGGTGAAAACGAAGCGGACCGGCTGCGCAACTTTCAGTGCCTCGCCGATCACCTGAAGTCCGAATTCGGCTTCGAGAAGGTCTCGCTGTTCCCGGCCGCCGACTATGACGGCGTTATCCAGGGCCTGCTCGGCGGCACGCTCGATTTCGCAGAGCTTGGCGCGTCGGGCTATGCCAGCGTCTACCTCAAGGATCCGAACGCCGTGACCCCGATCCTCACCACCCAGCAGACCGACGGCGCGACCGGCTATTATTCGATCGGCCTTGCGCTGAAGTCGTCCGGCATCACCGACATCAAGTCGGCCAAGAGCAAGAAGCTCGGCTATGCCGACCCGGATTCGACCTCCGGCTACCTGATCCCGCTGACCCAGATCCCGAAGGACACCGGCGCTTCGAACGAAACCTTCTTCGCCTCGACCCAGTTCAATGGCGGCCACGAGAACAACCTTCTCGCGGTTCGCGACGGCAAGGTCGATGTTGCGGTTGACGATTCCTCGGGCATCGGCGACTTCAAGAACGGCTACACCTCCGGCACCTTCCACAAGGAAGTCGCCAAGGGCGCCGTGGACCCCAACGATTTCGTCGAAGTCTGGCGCTCCGGCTTGATCCCGAACGGCCCGCTGGTCGTGCGCACCGCGCTCGGCGGCGGTATGAGCGCCAAGCTCGCCAACTTCTTCACCAGCCTGCCGGCCAAGGACAAGCCTTGCTTCGAGGCCATCGAAGGCGGCGATTTCACCGGCTATGTTCCGGTGAAGCCGGACTTCTACAGCGTCATCGTCGAAGCCCGCAAAGCCGCGATCGGCGGCTGACGACAATTGCGGAAAGGGCGGCGTCCTCCAGCGCCGCCCTTTTTGCGTGTCCGCTCGCGACCCCGTATGACCTTCGCCGCTACAATTCGTTCAGACGCGGTCCGGCAGGCAGCAGACGCCTGGCGACGCCAGACGTCCTTGCGCCGGTTCTACACGGCGCTCGGCATCGGCTCACTGCTTGTCGCCATGTGCACAGCCATGTGGTTTGCCGACGAGGCCAATGCCGGACATTTCTTCGATCGGCTGCCGCACATACTGGATTTCCTTAGTTGGCTTGTTCCCAAGGACTGGAACGACGTCTGGCGGGCGCTGTTCGACATCGCATCGCCGCACGACAAGGGCAGCCAAGAGTTCAACTTCCCGCTTGGCCGCGTCTATCTCTGGGGCGGCTTTTATCTACCCGAATATTTCGAGCTGATGCTCACCACGCTTAACGTGGCGCTGGTTTCCACTTTCATCGGCTTTGTCTTTGCGGTGCCCTTTTCCTTCATCGCCGCGCGCAACTTGACGCCCAGTCCGGTGCTCAGGCTCGTCCTCAAGCGCTTCATGGAACTGCTTCGCGCCTTCCCCGAGATCGTCATTGCCGGCCTGTTCGCAGCCATCCTCTCGACCGGCCCGGTCGCAGCCATCATCGCCATCGGCCTGCATTCCATCGGCGCCCTCGGCAAGCTCTTCTACGAGATCAACGAAAACATCGACATGCGCGCCGAAGAAGGCCTGCGCGCGGTCGGCGCCAACTGGTTCGAGCGCGTGCGCTTTGCCGGCCTGCCGCAAGTGCTGCCCAATTTCATGTCCTACACGCTGCTCAGGATCGAGATCAATGTGCGTATCTCGACCATTATCGGCGCGGTCGGCGGTGGCGGCATCGGCGAGGAACTGAAGCTCTCCATCTCGCGCGGCTTCGGCGCCAAGACGCTGGCACTGGTGCTGCTGCTGTTCACGACGATCTTCCTCGTCGACCAGTTTTCCGCCTGGCTACGCCGCAAGCTCGTCGGCGAGCAGGCATTCATGATGGGTGCCTGACCATGATCCCAAAATGTGGATTCCGGTTTTTGGAAAAGATCGTGGCAAATCAACAAGAAGACTGCCCATGGCCGCAATGACCGCCGATGAGATGCGGTCGATCGAGGAGCGCTTTCCCCAAGTGTTCCGGCGGCCCTTGTACAAACGCTTCGGCCCGCTGGTCCTGTTCACCGGCATCCTGCTCTACCTCGTCTATGCCTTGTGGTTCTTCAGCCTGCCGCAAGTGCTGAGGGAATCGCACTGGGAGCGCCTGCCGCTCTTCCTGACGCAATGGATCAGCTACGATCTGCAGCCGGAATTCCGTCTCGACCAGCCTCAGATCACACCCAGATACCCGCGTTTTTCGGCGCTCGGCGAAGACCCGCATCCCGATTGGGTCATCACAAACGCCAACGGCTCCTACACCATCCTGATCGACGGCCGGGCCAAATCGGTCACCTTCGACAAGACCGAGGCGACGCTTGTCGCCAATGGCCAGGCGGTGCCGGTGTCCTTGGCCAGCGGCAAGCCGGTAGTATCCGGCCCGGTGCCGGACTGGATCACCGCGCATGACGACGAAATCATCGCCAGGATGGGCTTTGCCGGCGAGGTCCGCATAACCGTCGATCGCGTCAAGGTCCGCAAGCGCTTCCTCGGCTGGGCGAATTTCGTCTTCGACACACGCTCGCCCTTCTTCGGCAAGTCACCCGGCGAGGTGGTCTCGTTGCTGATGTCCGGACCCCAGCTCAAGCCGGGCACATCAAACATTGCGCTGGCCGCCGACAATATCTGGAACAACGCCCAATGGCAGCATGGCGACGTCTGGACGAAGCTGTTCCAGACCATCGTCATGACGTTTCTCGGCACCTTGCTCGGCGGCATCGTTGCCTTCCCGCTCGCCTTCTTCGCCGCCCGCAACATCACCCCGAGCGGCCTGCTTAGCCAGGTGCTAAAGCGGTTCTTCGATTTCATGCGTTCGGTCGACATGCTGATCTGGGCGCTGTTCTTCACCCGCGCCTTCGGCCCGGGCCCGCTTGCCGGCAGCGCCGCGATTTTCTTCACCGAGATCGGCACGCTCGGCAAAGTCTATTCGGAAGGCCTCGAGAACATCGACGACAAGCCACGCGAGGGCATCCAGTCGACCGGCGCCAACGGCTTGCTGGTGCAGCGCTATGGCGTGCTGCCGGAAGTGATCCCGGTCTTCATCAGCCAGACACTCTATCAGTGGGAATCCAACACCAGGGGCGCGACGATCATCGGCGCCGTCGGTGCCGGTGGCATCGGCCTGAAGCTCTGGGAGGCGATGCGCACCAATTCCAACTGGGCCAATGTCTTCTACATGGTGCTCTTGGTCCTGCTCGTCGTTTTCATCTTCGACAACATTTCCAATTTCCTGCGCCGCCGCTTGAGCAGGACGATCCACGACTACAACCGGATCCAGGCCGGCCAGGGCTGACGGGGGCGTTGCGCAGGCGTGCGGTTAGGGCGCCTTCCTCCATCCATTCCTGATATGCCTGTAGCCGTCGCGGTAAACAGCTTCCGGGCCTTCGGAAAAGTCGCGCCACACCTTGGTGGCCGCGGCTAAATCCTTCAGCGAACGCCCGAACGCCTCGATCGTCAGCCAATCGTCGTAGCCGCTCTTGCGAATGGCGGAGAAAGTCTCCTTCCAGGGGACGTGGCCGCGGCCCGGCACGCCGCGATCGTTCTCCGAAATATGGATATGGACGATGTTCTTGCGGTTGCGCGTATAGGCGCCGATCGGGTCGGCCTCTTCGATGTTGGCATGGAACGTGTCGTACATCGCCTTGATGTGCGGCCGGTCGATCGCGTCGATATGCGCCGACAAATCGTCCATCGTGTTGAGCAGATAGCATTCGAAGCGGTTGAGCGCCTCCAGCCCGATGGTGACACCCTTGTTGCCGGCATGGTCACCGATGGCGCGCTGCGAAGCGATCGAACGTTTTTTCTCGGCCGCCGTCGGCCCGCTGCCGGAGAAGGCTCCGAGTGTGGAATGCAGCGGGCCGCTCAACGTGTTCGCGCCAAGCGCCTGAGCGCAGTCGATCGCCGATTTCATGTAGTCGATACCGGCCTTGCGCGTCGAGGCGTCGGCCGAGATCAGGTTCATCGCCGGATCGCCCATCGCCGAGACGGCGGTACGTTGCAGCCCGATGCGGTCGAGCAGCTCACCGAGCTTCTTGTAGTCGTCCGGCGTGCCGGAGAAGACCGGTATCTCGACGCCGTCGAAGCCGGTCGCCTTGATATCCCTCAACAACGGCTCGTGTTTTTTCGTGACACTGGTCGTCCACAACAACATGCACATGCCGATTTTCATCGACGCCCCTCCCCTTTGACGGCCGGGCTTGCTCCTCCGGCGACTTCGCCACAAGCCCCTCATCCGGCCACTTCGCGGCCACTTTCTCCCCGCTGGGGAGAAGATGCAGACGCCAACGCAGGCGATCTCCTCTCCCCTCGGGGAGAGATCGGAATGCCCCGAATTGCCCTTGCAATTCGGCCGGCAGTCCGGGTGAGGGGGATTTCCCGGTAACCGGACGCAGTGATTAAAGTTTCGTCCACGCTCCATTCTTCTTCGCCGATTTCACGCAGGCCTCGATGAAGGCCATGCCTTCGACGCCGTCTTGCACAGTCGGGAAAACGACATCCTTAGCCGGCTTGCCGCCCTTCCGGCGCGCCGCACGAATGGCCCGCGCGGCTTCCTGGTAGATGTTGGCGAAACCTTCGAGATAGCCTTCCGGATGGCCTGGCGGAACGCGGCTGACGCGCCCGGCGACGGGCAACGCTCCCGCGCCGTTTCGGGTGATCAACTGCTTCGGCTGGCCGAACGGCGTGTACCAGAGATAGTTCGGATCGGCCTGTACCCATTCGAGCCCGCCCTTCGAGCCGTAGATGCGCAATTTCAGGCCGTTCTCGTGGCCGGGCGCCACCTGGCTTGCCCAGATCATGCCCTTCGCGGGGTGCGACCCGCCGACCGGCTTGAAGCGCAGCAGCACATTGATGTTGTCGTCGAGCAGCCGCCCCGGTACGAAGGCATCGAGATCGGCCGACAACGAATCGAGCTCCAGCCCGGAGACGAAACGGGCGAGGTTGTAGGCGTGCGTGCCGATATCGCCCAGCGCACCGCCGGCACCGGCCTGCTTGGGGTCTGAGCGCCACGCAGCCTGCTTCTGGCCGGTTGCGGCCAGATCTTCGGTCAGCCAGTCCTGCGGATATTCCGACTGCACGATGCGGATATCGCCGAGCTGTCCTTTGGCCACCATCTCGCGTGCCTGCCGCACCATCGGATAGGCGGTGTAGTTATGCGTCAGCACAAACACCTTGCCGGTCTTTTCGACCAGCGCCGCCAGCTTCTTTGCCTCGGCCAGCGTCGTCGCCAGCGGCTTGTCGCAGATGACGTGGATGCCGGCCTCGAGAAAAGCCTTGGCGGCCGGCACGTGCACATTGTTCGGCGTGACGATGGCCACCACCTCGATGCCGTCCGGCCGCTTGGCCTCGGCCTTGGCCATCTCGGCATAGGAGCCGTAGCTGCGTGCCGGATCGAGCCCAAGCTCGGCCGCCGAGGCCTTGGCGCGCTCCGGATTCGACGACAAGGCGCCGGCAACCAGCACGAACTCGTTATCAATGCGCGCCGCGATGCGGTGCACCGCGCCGATAAAGGCGCCTTGTCCGCCGCCAACCATGCCGTAGCGGATCGGACCGCCTCCCGTTTCCGTCTTCGATGCGCCAACCACGATTTTCTCCCTCGTTATCTGAGATACCCCTCCCCCTTGAGGGGAGGGTCGACGCGTAGCGCGGGGTGGGGTCGCCGGGCATGAAGCTCGGCATGGACCGACCCCACCCGGCCCCCCGGGCCACCCTCCCCTCGGGAGGGATATCTGTGCTAGATCCCCATCATGCCGCGCAGCACCTTTTTATCGGTCGTGCCGCCGGCGAAATCGTCGAATGCTTTTTCCGTCACCCTGATGATGTGGTGCTGGATGAAGGGGGCGCCTTCGGCAGCACCATCCTCCGGGTGCTTGAGGCAGCATTCCCATTCCAGCACCGCCCATGAATCGTAATTGTATTGGGTGAGCTTGGAGAAGATGCCGCCGAAATCCACCTGCCCGTCGCCGAGCGAGCGGAAACGTCCGGCACGGCTGGTCCAGCTCTGGTAACCGGAATAGACGCCTTGCCGCCCGGTCGGATTGAACTCGGCATCCTTGACGTGGAACGCCTTGATCCGCTCGTGGTAGATGTCGATGAATTCGAGATAATCGAGCTGCTGCAGCAGGAAGTGCGACGGGTCGTAGTTGATGTTGCAGCGCTTATGGCCGCCGACCGCATCGAGGAACATCTCGAATGTCGCGCCGTCGAACACGTCCTCGCCCGGATGGATTTCGTAGCCGACATCGACGCCGTTCTCGTCATAGACGTCGAGGATCGGCTTCCAGCGCTTGCCCAGCTCGGCAAATGCTTCCTCGATCAGTCCCGCCGGCCGCTGCGGCCATGGGTAGAGGTATGGGAAGGCCAACGCGCCGCAAAACGACACCGACGCCTTGAGCCCGAGATTCTTCGACGCCTTGGCGGCGAACTTCATCTGTTCGACCGCCCATTGCTGCCTGGCTTTTGGATTGTTGTGCACCGCAGCCGGCGCAAAGCCGTCGAACTGCGCGTCATAGGCGGGATGCACCGCCACCAGTTGCCCCTGCAGATGCGTCGACAGTTCGGTGATTTCGACGCCGGCATCGGCGCACATGCCCTTCACCTCGTCGCAATAGGCCTTGGAGGAGGCTGCCTTCTCGAGATCGAACAGTCGAGCGTCCCATGTCGGAATCTGCACGCCCTTGTAGCCCAGACCAGCCGCCCATTTGGTGATCGAGGCCAGCGAATTGAACGGCGCGGCGTCGCCCGCAAACTGCGCCAGGAACAGACCAGGCCCCTTCATCGTCGTCGGCATCGGCATCTCCCTATGTTTCACGACCAAGCATAGCGCCGATTGAAAACAGGGCCAGCGTCTTTGGTCTCTTTGCACAGCGCGCTCAGCGCTGCTATTCTGGTATTACCAAATGCCGAAATCTGGTCAAGCCATTTGACGCGCTGCGACGGTCCTGCAACCATGCCGAGTTAAGCCACATGTTTAAGTATAATCAATAGCATAGACAGGAGCCAACGCTTGATGGCAGCAGTTCTTGCCGTCCAGATGAAATTACTGTAGACCTCCCTTCAAGCCCAATTGGTCGAACCAGTTTGCAAAAAATGCTGGGACGCCTTGGGGAGGAATCATGCGGCACGCTTCGGCAGAGTGCGCCGCAGGCGAACTGGTACAGGCGATTCTGGGAAGGATAGACCATGCATCTTTCGACGCACAATTGGATGCGGGCGGAGCCGCTGGAAACGACGCTCAAGCGCATCAAGAAATTCGGCTACGAGTCGATCGAGATCTCCGGCGAACCCGAACAGTACAAGCCCAAGGAGACGCGCCCACTGTTGAACGAGTACGGCATTCGCTGCTGGGGAGCGGTGACGCTGATGCTGGGCGAGCGCAATCTCGCCGCCAAGGACCAGGGCCAGCGCGAGCGCTCGGTGCAGTATGTCAAGGACGTGCTGACCATGGTCAGCGAACTTGATGGCGAGATCATCACGCTGGTTCCGGCCACCGTCGGCAAGGTGGTGCCGGACGGCACCGAGGAAGAGGAGTGGAAATGGGTGGTCGACGCCACCCGGGAATGCTTTACCCACGCCAAGAAGGTCGGCGTCAAGATCGCGGTCGAGCCGCTCAACCGCTTCGAGACCTATCTGTTCAACCGCGGCGCCCAGGCACTGGCGCTGGCCGATGCGGTCAGTCCCGAATGCGGCGTCTGCCTCGACGCCTACCACATCCACATGGAAGAATTTAACGTCTACGACGCCATCCGGCAGGTCGGCAAGCGCCTGTACGACTTCCATGTCGCCGACAACAACCGCTTCGCCGCCGGCCTCGGGCAGATCGACTGGCCGAAGATCGTCGGCACGCTGAAGGAGATCGGCTATGACGGCGCGCTGACCAATGAATTCGTCGCCCCCGTCGACCGCACGCCGGCTGCCCCCTATCCCGACATGGTCGAACGCAACCCCGTCGACATCTCGCCGGAGCAGCTGAAATTCATTCAGGACCACGGCTCCAGCGTGCTCACGGAGAAATTCTACACCGACCAGATGCGCATCAACGCGGAAACGCTGCTGCCGCTGATCAAGTAGCCGAGCCGTTTGGAAAGAGCCCTTCCGCCTCACCGCGGCCGGGCCGAGGATGAACATGCGCATCAAGACGGTCCAAGCCTGGTGGGTCCGCATACCGATCGAAGCCGCGAAGCAGCACCGCAGCGACTTCGGTCAGGTGGCGACGTTCGACGCCGCCATCCTGCGCATCGAAACCGACGACGGGCTGGTCGGCTGGGGCGAAGGCAAGAATGCCGCCGGCAGCGCCGGCAGTTACGGCGCCCTTGTCCATTTGCTGAACTACGAGGTCGGCCCGCAGCTGGTCGGCCGCGACCCGGCTGACATCGGCGTCATCTGGGAGATGCTCTATAATGGCACGCGCCACGACAGCGCCGCTCGCGCCGGCCACGCCATGCCGCAATTGGCGCGACGCGGCATGAGCATCGCGGCTATCAGCGCCGTCGACATCGCATTGTGGGACATTCTTGGCAAATCGCTCGGCGTTCCGGTCTGGCGGCTGCTCGGCGGCCGCAAGCTGGACCGCATGCCGGCCTATGCTTCCGGCGGCTGGGCCACTGCGGAAGCCATCGGCGACCAGCTGCAGTCCTACATCGCCAAGGGCGGTTTCAAGGCGCTGAAGATGCGCGTCGGCGCCATGGACGGCGCCCCACATATCTCGGCCGCTCGCGTCCGTGCCGCCAGACAGGCGCTCGGTCCCGATATCGACCTGATGGTCGACGCGCACGGCACCTACACGGTGGCCGAAGCCAAGCGCTTTATCCATCTCGCCGGCGACCTCGATCTCGCCTGGTTCGAGGAGCCGGTGATCGCCGACGACAAGCCCGGCATGGCCGAGGTGCGCGCCTGCGGTTCGATCCCGATCGCCACCGGCGAAAGCGAGGCGACGCGCTATGCCTTCCGCGACCTCGCCGTGCTAAAATCCGCCGATATCTTCCAGCCGGATCCGGCCTTTTGCGGTGGCATCAGCGAGGCGATGAAGATCGGCACCATCGCCAGCGCCTTCAATCTGCGCTTTGCGCCGCATCTTTGGGCCGGCGCGCCCTGCTTCTTTGCCGGGCTGCATGTCTGCGCTGCTTCGCCGGCGAGCTTCACCGTCGAATATTCGCTCGGCGCCAACCCGATGATCCACGATCTGATCGAAGAGACTGTCGAAGCAAAGGACGGTATGGTAGCGATCCCTGATAGACCCGGGCTGGGATTCACCATTTCGGAGCGGTTCCTGGAGGCGCACGCGCAACACGGCTGACATGAAAGAAAAGAACCTTCTCGCGGAACTCGCCGCCTATCTGTTCTCCCATTCGGACAAGGAGACGGGCCGCACGCCGTCGGAGCGCGAACTGGCAGAGCATTTCAGCGTCAGCCGCGGCCAGATCCGCGAGGCGCTGGCCATTCTCGAGGCCATGCGCATCGTCGAGCGACGGGCGAAATCCGGCATCTACATCGATACGAAGCAGGCGAGCGTCGAGGCGATGGCGCTGTTCGCCCGCGCCGGCCTGCCGCTCGATCCCGTCCAGATCTACGAGACGGTCGAGTTGCGCAAGATCCACGAGATCAAGGCCGCCGAACTTGCCTGTTCACGCGCCACCGAGGAGAATTTCGAGCGGCTGCGCGAGATCCTGAAGGCCTCCGAGGATCGCATCGCCGCCGGTGAAGGGCTTGCCCGGGAAGACCGCGAGTTCCACCTCGAGATCGTGCGGGCGACCAAGAACAGCGTCTTCCACAATATCTGCAGCGTCTACTACATGATGGGTGAACTGCGCCTGCCGATCTATTTCAACGATCCCGAACGCAGCGTGCGCTCCCATGCCGAGCATATCCAGATCTACGAGGCGCTGCTGCGCCGCGATGGCAATCTCGCCCAGGCGCTGATGAGCGCCCACCTGCAAGGCGCGGAAAGCTACTGGAAGGGGCTGATCGAGGGGCGTGGGGCGGAACCGGAAAGCCCTGCGCTCGAAAAGGCCTGAAATGCTCAAGATCCTGTCAACACACAGACTGCACCCTCGTGCCGCTTCCATGCTGACCGGGGCCGGCGAACTCGTCGTTGCTTCCGCCCTCGATGCGGCCACGCTGGCCGCCGAGGCGAGGAACGCCGATGTCATCATCGTTCGCGCTCCCTTGCCTGCGGCGCTTTTCGAAGGCGCGAAGAAGCTCAGGGCCGCGATCCGCCACGGCGCCGGGCTGGACATGGTACCGATGGAAGCGGCCAATGCGGCCGGCGTGCTGGTGGCGAACGTGCCGAGGGTGAACGCGCGATCTGTCGCCGAATATGTGATGTTCGCGGCGCTGGCGCTGCTTAGGCGCTTCCGTGTGTTGGACCGCGACTTGCGTGCGAAGGGCTGGCTGGCGGGCCGCGAACACACGGTGGTGGCCAGCGAGCTAGCGGGCAAGACGATCGGCATTGTCGGCCTCGGCGCGATCGGTCAGGCGGTTGGCCACATCGCCGCCCATGGGTTCGATCTGAATGTGGTGGCGACGACGCGCAGCATGCGGCCGGCGCCGGACAGGGTCGGCTTCCTGTCGATCGATGCACTCATCGAGCAGAGCGACATCATCGTTCTGTGCTGCCCGCTGACGCCCGAAACACGGGGGCTGATCAGCCGCGAGCGCATTGAGCGGATGAAGCCGGATGCGCTGCTGATCAATGTTTCGCGCGGGCCGGTGATCGATGACGACGCGCTGATCGAGGCCTTGCAGAAGGGCCGCATCGGCGGCGCTGCGCTCGATGTTTTTGCTACACAACCGCTACCGCCCAACCATCCTTATTTCGGCTTCGACAACGTCATCGTCACCCCGCACATGGCTGGGATTACCGAGCAGTCGATGATGCGCATGGGCGTCGGCGCGGCTGGCGAAGCCTTGCTGGTGCTGGCCAACAGATTGCCGGTCAATCTGCGCAACCCCGAAGCGGTCGAGCACTACCGGCGGCGGTTCCCTGCCGATTTCTGAAAGCGCCCCAATTTTCCCGAATTCGCCGGCGATGGTGCCGGCATGGCAAGCGTCACAAAATTCCTGCTGACCGCCGGCTTCTGCGTGGCGACGGCGCAAGCCTTCGCCAACGGACAGGGTAGCTACGTGTTCTGCGACAACGGCATACGCTGCGTGGCGGCACCCTGTCCATCGAACAGCGCACTCGACCTCGCTGCTGGGAAGCTCATCAAAGGCGTTTCAATCGACATCGATCGCCTGCCCCAGCAAGACAAGGCGCTCGATCTTTCAGACAAGCTCTATGCCGGCAAGGTCGTTGTTGTCGGCTCGATCGAGAACCGCACCCGGACCTTCAACGGCAAGCGGTACACCCTGCCTTGGCTGGTCGCCACCAGCATCGAACGCGCCGCCAAGGACAGCGAACGCGGCCACTGCTCGTCGCGCTGACACGCGCTATCCGATCAATTTGCAAGCAGCCCCTCCACGCCCGCTGCGATGCGCAGCAGGTGGTGGTCATGGCCATTGCGCGCCACCAGCATCAGCCCGGCCGGACGCGTCATTCCCGGCATCGGCAGCGAGATGGCTGATAGATCGAATTGGTTGGCGACCTGCGTGTTGCGCAGCAGAAGGCCTTCCGTCCTGTTGCACAGAGCCTCGTCGCTGGTCATCGACACGATCGTCGGCGCCGTCACCGGTGTGGTCGGCAGGGCCAGCACGTCGACCGACGCCAGCCGGTCATCCATCGCGGCGGCCAGCGCCGTGCGGCGGCGCATTGCCCTGATATAGACCGTGGCCGGAATGGCGGCGGCGCGCGACAATGGCCCGCTTACCCGCGGGTCGACCGGCCTCGTCGCTCCCATCGCCAGCCAGTCGGCATGGATCTCCGCCCCTTCCATCGCCGCGATCGACGCGCGTTGGGTTGCCACGCGCAGATCGGCAAGCAGGTCGTCGATCGACAGCTCCACAAGCCGTGCGCCGCTAAGCTCTATCTTGCGCAGACACCGGTCGAACGTCGTCGCGACCTCTTCCTGCGTATCATCGAACAGCACGCCGCGCGCAATACCGATGCGCAGGCCGTCCAGCGGCAGCGGCAACAGTGCCGCCAGGTTTTCGCCCGACATCACTGCATCGGCCGCCGCACATTCGGCGACGGTGCGGGCCAGCGGACCGATCGAGTCCAGCGTGGCTGACAGCGGAAACGCACCCGTGAGCGGCACGCGCCGCGCAGTCGGCTTGAAACCGACGACGCCATTCAGCGATGCCGGAATGCGCACCGAACCACCGGTATCGGAACCGATGGAGATTTCGCTGGTGCCTTCGCCCACCGAAACGCCGGCGCCTGAGGAGGAGCCGCCCGGAATACGGCTGGCATCGCTAGCATTGCCGGGCGTGCCATAATGTGGATTGACGCCGATCGCAGTAAAGGCGAACTCGGTCATGTTGGTCTTGCCGAGGATGATTGCACCGGCCTGGCGCAACTGTTGCACGACAATGGCATCCCGCAGCGCCGGCGCTGCGTTGGCGAGCAGCAGAGAGCCCGCCGTGGTCGGCTCGCCGGCGACATCGAACAGATCCTTGATCGAGACGATCGCCCCATCGAGCGGCCCGAGCGTGACGCCGGCTTTTCGCCGCGCATCGGTGGCGTCCGCCGCCGCCCGTGCGGCTTCCGGGTAGAGCTTTACGAAAACCCTCTCATCGTCGACGCGAGCGGCAAGAGGCGAAAGAATTGCTTCGAGGTGATCGCGGGCTGATTGCATTTTTCGGTGTCGGACTCCGCGCGCTTGCAACGTCTTAACGTAGTAGCCAGAAACTGGCCGCAGGAGACATAGCCCGGCACGGTCGGATTTGCACCTGTCGAACCGAAGGAGGAAGGCCCGATGCTCTACCAAGGCAGCTGCCACTGCGGCAAGGTCGCGTTCGAGGTCGAAGGCGAGCTGACCGGAGCCGTTCGGTGCAATTGCTCGATCTGCTCGCGCAAGGGTGCACTGCTATGGGCAGTTCCGCATGAGAGCATGTGGGTGCTTGCCTGGGGCGATGATCTCGGCCGCTACAGCTTCGGCAACCATGTCATCGCCCACCGCTTCTGCCGCAGCTGCGGCATTCACCCCTTCGCCGAGGATATCGGCGAAGGGAGCGGGCGAAGTGCCTATATCAATATTAATTGCATCGAGGCGTTGGACGTCGCCGCCGTGCCGGTCTTCGACTTCGACGGCCGTTCCGTTTAGGCCTTGGGGTCGTCGATCGGCTTGGGGCCAAGGAAGAACGCCGCCAGTGCCGCAAGCAACGTCGCCGCCGCGCAATAGGCGAAGGCGGTGGCAACGCCGGTATTGTCGACCAGCAGGCCGCCGAAGACGGCGCCCAACGCGATGGCGACCTGGAACGTCATAACCATGAGCCCACCGGCGCTTTCCGCCTGATCGGGGGCGGCCCGCACCAGCCAGGTCTGCAGCCCGACTGGGACGGCGCCGAAGGCAAAGCCCCAGCTGCCCACTGCTATTGCAGCCACGACGGGTGAACCTCCGACCACCAGCAGCAGGAGCGCCGAAAACGCGATCAGCAGGGGCGCCAGGCTGATGGCTGCCTTGAGGCTGCGTTCGGCAATGAAGCCGCCGGCAAAATTGCCGAAGAAGCCACCAATGCCGTAGGCGAGCAGCACAAGCGAGATCGTCTCGATGTCCAGCGCGGGCACCTTCTCGAGAAACGGGCGGACATAGGTGAAGCCGGCAAAATGTCCCGAGGCGACCAGCAGCACCACCAGCAGTGCCACCCTGATCATCGGCCGCTTCATCACCTCCAGCAGCGTGCGAAAACCTGCCGTACCTGCAGGCGGCAGCTTCGGAATGGTAGCCACCTGCACCAGCAGCGCCAGCGCACCGACCACGGCGGCGATCATGAACGCCGTCCGCCAGCCCCAGATGTCGCCGACATAGGCGCCGACCGGAGCCGCGCAGACCGTCGCCACCGAAACGCCGGTGAGAATGATCGACATGGCGCGCGGCATCAGCCGCATTGGGACAAGCCGCATCGCCATGGCCGCCGACATCGACCAGAAGCCGCCGAGACTGATCCCGAGCATGATGCGGGCGATCAGAAGAACAGGAAGCGACGACGCAAACGCGGCCACCAGGTTTGACAGCACAAGCAGCACAGTCAGCGCCAACATGACCAGCCTGCGGTCCAGCCGCTTGGTGACAATAGCCATGGTCGGCGCCGCAATCGCGCCAATGACGGCCGTCGCCGTTACCGCCTGCCCGGCGGCGCCTTCGGTGATGCCGAGATCCTGCGCAAGCGGCGTCAGCAGGCTGGCCGGCAGAAATTCTGCGGTCACCAGGCCGAAGACTCCGAGCGCCAGGGAAACCACCGCCCCCCATGCGGGCTCGGATCGTTCGCCGGTTTCCGATGGATCGAGAACGGCGTCCATGACGCCTGTCGCGGGTTCGGTCATGAGGGATCTCCGGTCTGTTGCAGCGCAGCATTTGGCTGCAATGCAACATAAGGAGTGACTAGCTGGAGTTTCCATGCTAGAAACACCATTATGTTTGACCGTTCGTCCAAAATTCCAATCACCGGCGATCCGCTGACAGACATATTGCGCGGATTGCGTCTCGAAGGCGTCGATTACGGCCGTTGCGAGATGAAGGAACCCTGGGGCATCCATTTTCCGGCTCAGGCGGCGGCACGGTTTCATTTCATCGGCCGCAAAGGCTGCTGGTTGCTGCAGCCGTCCGGTGAATGGGTCGAGCTCAAGGCGGGCGACGCGGTATTGTTGCCGCGCGGCTCAGCCCACACGCTGGCGAGCGAGCCGGGTATCGAGGCGGCGCCGATCCACGGCTATGAGGTCGAGGAAATCTGCAAGGGTGTCTATTGCATGTCGAATGACGGCATGCCCGGCTGCCGTCCGGGGACCTTGCTGTTTTTCGGCAGCATGTATTTCAATCTCGATGGCTTGCACCCCTTGCTCGGCATGATGCCGGACGTGATGCGCGCACATGAGTTGGAGGCCTATGAGCCAGGTATCCCGCATTTGCTGGAAGCGATGGCCCGCGAGGTGACGATGGAGCGCGTCGGCTCCGGCGGCATCTTGGCGCGGCTGGCCGATGTGCTCGCCGCGACCGTCATCCGCTCATGGGTCGAGCGCGGCTGCGGCGACTCTTCCGGTTGGATTGCGGCGGTCAGGGACCGCGAGATCGGCCGGGTGCTGGCCGCGATCCATCTGGAACCGAACCGCGACTGGACGGTGGAGGCTCTGGCGAAGATGATGGGTGCCTCGCGATCAGGTTTCGCCGAGCGCTTCGCAACCATTGTCGGCGAAACACCGGCAAAGTACGTCACGCAGGTGCGGATGCACCAGGCGAGGCAATGGCTGGTCCGCGACCGGCTCAAGATTTCCGTCGTCGCGGCTCGTCTCGGCTACGAATCCGACGCCTCCTTCAGCCGCGCCTTCAAACGGGTCATCGGATCGCCGCCCAGCCATTTCCGGGCCGAGGAACAGGCGGAGATCCGCCAGGCCGGCTAAACGTTGGCCGGCTTATTGCTCGGTAATGCAGGCCGAGCCGGCGCTGCTCTTGCAATATTTGCCGGAGGCCCCGCACCTGCCATCCGAGACTTCCACGACGGTGCCGCTCAACAACAGCTTGCAGTCGCTGGTGGACAGATTGACCGTGCCGTTGAGGTCCTTGATCTTCTTGGCGTCGACCTTCGCGCCGGCGACAACTTTCTTGGCTGCCTGCGCCTCGCCCAGATGCGCCGCCGACAATCCCATACCGGCGACGAGCAGGATCGTCGCAAAACTGCGGAACAGATTTCCCATAGCCAACCCTCCATTTTGGGCCTCCAAATTGGGCTTGCAAAGCCCGTTTGGGACCAAAGGATCAGCCTATTCGACAAATCGGAGCATCCGCATCCCCCGTACGGGGGATGACGGGAAGACTCGAGCATTTCGCAGCCAAGTGGAATCACGTGGCGTCGCACAAATGCGGCTAAAACACATGGATAGAGCGGGATGCACGGTTCACTTTGAACGCATCCCGCTCTAGCGCAGTAAAGACGCTTGTACTTAGCCGGCGTGACGCAGGCTTATTCCGCTGCCCTTGTCGAACAGCACCACCTTGTCCGGGTTCCAGGCAAAGCGCACCGGCTGCTCTATCTGGACGTCGGTCCTGGCAGGCACGGTGGCGCGCAGCATGGCGTCGCCGACCCGCAGCGTCAGGATCTTCTCGACGCCATGGTTCTCGACGTCATGGACCCGCGCCTCGACCGGCGCGCCGGTCTCGAGATAGACGTCCTCGGGACGAATACCGAAGACGAGCGGGCGACCGTCGGTCGCCGCGCCCGTCTTTAGGCGCGCCGCGGTGGTGGGGGGGGGGGGGGGGGGGGGGGGGGGGGGGGGGGGGGGGGGGGGGGGGGGGGGGGGGGGGGGG